>JAZBPW010000153.1:0-4870 GCA_036351795.1 Candidatus Zhuqueibacterota bacterium
CGAAATGGCAAGAGGATACGATGCTCAATTGAGGAAAGGGATTGAAGTACTCATGAAAAAGATCAAGGAAGACCCGCGGCCATGGCCTGAGCATGCGCCCTTCCCCATTGATAAATAACTTTTTATTTACATATAAAAAAAAGCGCCTGACATCTCTTCTGTAATATCATGATATCAGGCGCTTTATCATTTCGAAAAGCTATTGTATTTTAAGGCTTAACTCGCCCACAATATCAAACCAGTCTCATGCGCATGGACCAGATCTTCATGCTTCGGCAAAATGCGAACAGTGTAGCCATACTGACCGCTGAGAGCGCATTCGATCTTACCCTCGAATGTGCACACCTTATCATCGGAGCTGGTGCAGTGCATTTCATCAATTTTGCCCGTAGCCACCTCGTTTTGCGTATCGATCTTGCCATGATAGATCTCAACGCTCACATCCTCAGGCGATAAATCGCCAAGTTCGACTTTGGCAACGATCGCTATCTGTGCGCCCATGGGATATTCTTTTTCGCCATCTCCCTGTACATCGACGAACTTAATCTTCGACCAGTTCGATTGCACACGTTTCTTCCATGCGGCGAGATCCTTGGATCGCTGCTGGTCGTTTTCATGCATTCGATTCTGTTTATCCAAAGCGGAAATATAGAATCGTTCGGTGTATTCACCCAACATTCTATTTGTATTGTAAATCGGACTGATGGCACTCATGGAATTCTTCATCATGTCGATCCATTTTCTGGGCACATTGCTTTTACCACGATCATAGAACAGAGGTATCACCTCTTTCTCAAGCAAATTGTAAAGAGCCTGGGATTCAACTTCATCCTGGTAGTCGAGATCATCATACTGTTCTCCGCTACCGATGGACCATCCGAGATTCGGCGTATAAGCCTCATCCCACCACCCATCGAGCACACTCAAATTAAGCACACCGTTGACTGCGGCCTTCATGCCGCTCGTGCCGCTGGCTTCCAGTAAGCGGCGGGGTGTATTCAACCAGACATCCACGCCCTGAACCAGGTAGCGCGCGACAGCCATATCGTAATCCTCAAGAAAAACGATATGCTGACGGAAGTCTTCCATTCTCGCCAGGTGAATGATCTTCTTGATCAACTCTTTCCCCGGAGTATCCTGAGGATGCGCCTTTCCGGCAAAAAGGATCTGAACCGGTCGTTCTCTGTTCCGGATGATCTGAGCCATGCGAACGGGATCGTGAAACAGCAACGCCGCTCTCTTATATGTGGCGAATCTTCGCGCAAATCCGATGGTGAGTGCCTCGGGATTGAGGACTTCGTCCGCCTTGACGATTTCCGAGGGGAACGCACCCTGTCGTTCGAGCTGTGTTTTGAGACGGTTTCTGGCAAAGGCCACCAGCCTCTCCCGCCTTCTTTCATGCGTCCTCCACAACTCTTCAGCAGGGATCTGTTCGACACGTTTCCAGATCGTCACATCCACGGGCTTTCTCATCCATGTCGGTCCGAGATAACGGTCGTAGAGACTTCCCATATCTTTCGATATCCAGCTGCTCGGATGAATGCCATTCGTTACAGAGGTTATTGGAATCTCACTTTTCGGCACGCCCGGCCAGAGATCACTCCACATATCTCTGGATACCTGACCATGCAGTTTACTGACCCCGTTGATATGACTCGCCAATCGAATAGCCAATATAGCCATGGAGAACTGTTCACTATCGTTGGCGGGCTCTCTTCTGCCAAGCCCCAGGAAAGATGATTTATTCAGTTTGAGCTGTGGATAATAATGCGCAAAATATTTTTCCAGCAACTGTGGTGGGAAATGGTCAATGCCCGCAGGCACCGGTGTATGTGTCGTGAACACATTTCCTGCCTTTATCAGATCGATCGCCTCATCAAAGCTCAATTGATTCTCTTCCATGGCGCATCGTATTCTTTCCAAGGCCAGAAACGCGGAATGTCCTTCATTCATGTGAAAGACACTCGGATGCAGCCCAAGCGCTTTTAACGTCCGAATTCCGCCGATACCGAGCATGATCTCCTGTTGAATCCGGTTCTCATCATTTCCACCGTAAAGTTCGTCGGTAATATTCTGATCCGCATCCCTGTTCTGTGCGATGTTGGTATCGAGCAGATATAGCTGAACACGGCCAACCTGTACACGCCAGATTTGCGCGAACACCTTTCTGCCCGGATAATCCACTTCTATGATCTGTGGATCGTCGTCCTGATTCCGTACAAGCTGAATCGGAAGATTGTAAAAATCATTCTCAGGGTACATTTCATTCTGCCAGCCATCGGCGTTCAGGTATTGATGAAAATATCCCACCTGATAGAGTAATCCCACGCCAACCAGAGGAAGGCCAAGTTCACTGGCCGATTTCATGTGATCTCCGGCGAGGACTCCCAGACCGCCGGAATAGTTCTGGAGACACTCAGTCAGTCCGAATTCCGCAGAAAAGTATGCGATCTTGATCTCTTTGTTATCTCCATATTTCTTTTCATACCACGTATTCGCTTTCAGATAAGTCTCCAGCTTCTTGGCGACTCTCTCGACAACCGCGACATAGCCGTCATCCTCTGCCCTCTGATTGAGCCTGCTCTGGCTGATCTGGCCCAGCAGCTTCACAGGGTTATGACCGGTCTCTTCCCATAGATTCCTATCGAGCCGATAAAACATATCGATCGCCTCTCTGTCCCATGCCCACCATAAATTGTAGGCTATGTCTCTCATCGGACTCAGTTTCTCCGGCAATGAAGGAATGATGGTGAATGATTTTAAAGGCTGCATGTTAAAACTCCGTTAAATCTTCAAAACAACGAAATCAACAATACAAAATAAAAAAATAAATTGCAAGACATATTTTAAAACGTTATATTTAACAGGGGCGAGAATGACACGCGATGAGAAAAAATCCTCGATTTGCATTGAATGATCAAACAAATCGGGAAAAACAATGTATAACATAGATAAGAAACCAGCTCAAAAACAAGGAGAATAACGTCATGGCTGAAATAAAAAAATCGAAGGTAAAAAGCACGACGAAAGCCCAACCGCCTTCAAAAGACGAGAAGATGTGGGCCATGCTCTGTCACGTCAGCACAATCATCGGCTTTGTAATTCCATTCGGCAACATTCTGGCTCCGCTGGTCATCTGGCTGATCAAAAAAGATGAATATCCTCTGGTGAATGATCAGGGGAAAGAGGCGGTGAATTTCCAGATCACGATGACCATTGCGATTCTCATATCCGCGTTTCTCACGATCATTCTCATCGGCATCCCGTTGCTGATCGCCCTGGGTATCGCCTGGATCGTCCTGATCGTGATTGCTTCAATGAAGTCATACGAAGGGGAAGAATATCGTTATCCTTACGCCATTCGTCTGATCGACTGATATCTGCGTGAAATATCTTTGTTTTTAGTATCGATCCATCGACACCGGTCATCACAGGTATCGATGGATCTTCCTATAATTTAATATGGAGAAGAACATGCGAAACCGTATCACACTATTAACATTTTGCTTGCTGCTCATCATTCAACACTCAGGGTTTGCGAAAGACAATCTTGAAACGCATCCATTTTCCGTCATCGATCTGGTGACGATGAAACGCATTTCCGATCCACAGATTTCACCTGACAATGAAAGGATTGTATTTGTACTCAGAACAACTGACATGGAAGCGAACAGAGGGCGAACCGATCTCTGGATGGTAAATGGTAACGGGAAGAATCTTCAACAGCTCACAACGAATCTTGCTGGTGATTTCAGTCCAAGATGGTCACCATCAGGGGATGCGGTCTATTTTCTGTCGACGCGTTCAGGCTCATCTCAAATCTGGAAACTCCATATGAATGGCGGTGAACCGATGCAGGTGACGGACTATCCTCTCGGCGTATCCAACCTTGTCGTTTCTCCCGATGGTAAACATCTCGCCTTTACCATAGATGTCTTTACCGATTGCGAGACTATTCAATGCACAAAAGACAAGCTGGAAGAGATCGCGAGCCGGAAGGCAACAGGAGTTCTTTATGATAAACTTTTCATCAGACACTGGGATACATGGAAAGACGGCCGCCGGTCGCACATCTTTGTGATATCTGCCGAAGGTGGAAAGGCGGTGGATGTCATGAAGGGAATCGATGCGGACTCTCCATCCAAACCATTCGGGGGGCCTGAGGAAATTACATTCACCCCGGATGGGAAAGGGATCATCTTCACAGCCCGCGTCGCCGGAAAGGAGGAGGCATGGTCTACGGACTTCGATCTATATCATGTACCAATCGATGGATCACGGCCAGCACAATGTTTAACTGAGGAAAACCAGGCATGGGATACCAATCCGGTTTTTTCCCCGGACGGAAAAACGCTTGCCTATCTGGTTATGGAAAAACCTGGCTATGAATCCGATCGATTCAGAATTATGCTCAAGGAATGGCCGTCGGGGAAGCTGCGTAATTTAACAGAAAACTGGGACCGGTCACCATCGACCATTTTCTGGTCGCCCGATAGCAAAACGATCTTTGCTGTTGCGGAAAATCTGGCACAGGGGACACTGTTTTCCATTACGCTGGAATCGGGTGCTGTAGGTATCGTGGTCAATGACGGTCACGTGAGGTCGCCAGCCAGCGCCGGCAAGAGAATCGTATATGGTCTCGACAATCTGAAATCCCCGGTGGATCTGTATTCAGTCAAACCGAACGGTAAGGATATTCGGAAATTGACTGATATCAATGCGGACAAATTGGAAAACATCGACATGGGTGATTTCGAACAGTTTTCTTTTCCCGGATGGAACGATGAGAAGGTTTACGGTTACGTCGTTAAGCCGGCGAATTTCAACGCTGAAAAGGAATACCCGGTCGCATTCCTGATCCACGGAGGAC
>JAZBPW010000154.1:0-5523 GCA_036351795.1 Candidatus Zhuqueibacterota bacterium
CCTTGCAGCTTTATTCTCGTCCCAAATTTCGAGTGTAGATCCGAAATTAATTTATAAGTTATTTTCAGTGATGTTCGTGATTGTCGCTTTTTTAGGTGTCTTGACCGTACTCGAACTTAGCCGATTGAGGCTGGCCTGGCTCGAGAGTGCACGCGCGATGAATCAAATGAAAGATTATCTAATTCAAAATATTCCTCAACTCTCAGATTGCTTTAGATGGAAAACGACTACAATTCCCGAAGCGTTTAAGCCATGGAGTGTTGGGTTTTTAAAAGCCTTACAAGTCTCAGCACTATCAGGAATTGCTCTTGGTTCAACTTGCGCATTTGTCTGTTTATCATCCTTAAAAGCAAGCATCCCATGGCTATCCAGCACCTTGGTAGCACTATTTACTACTTTTTTTTATATGTGTATATTTTATTATTTGCCTCTAAAAAGAATCAACTAATAAAAGATATGGTTTCATTTAAGCCATTGAATATAGATGCCCTCAGGCCTTAATATATTTTGAAAATCAATTTTTAGTTAGATGATAAAAAATCATCGATAAAACGTCTGGGAGATATGCTATGAAAGATGAGCAATTAGGAACTCTTCAGGAAGAGCACAAATATCAAATATTTGTAAGTTCATCATTCGAGGATTTAAGAGACGAGAGAAAAGCGATCATCGATCAGATCCTTAAAATGGATCATATTCCAGCTGGCATGGAAATGTTTCAAGCTGGAGATGAAGAGGACTTACATGTGATTCAGAAGGCAATTGATCAGTCTGATATATACGTGATCATTGTTGGGGCGCGCTACGGTTCAGTAAAAGAAAATCGGAGTTATACACAAATTGAATTTAATTATGCCAGACAAACAGGCAAACCGATAATTGCATTTCTGCTGGATAATGAATCCTTTGATGCAGAACGTGAGCGGATAATCAAAGAATTCGAAAATGAAAAATCATACGATAAGGAGTTAAATGACTTCATTGATGATGTGCTGGAAATTGAACAGGGGAAAAGGAGATTGGCTGATTTTTATAAAAAGGGAGATTTGGGAGATCTGAAGGCTAAATTTGTAAATGCAATAAGTAAACTTGTCAAAAGTTCAGATAATAAAATGCTTGGGTGGATTCGTGGATATGAAGATTTGCTGAGCCTTGGCCCCGTAGCTAAAAATCCATTTTTACGGGAAATTGTTGAGTCCCTTAAGGAGTATGGACGCTTGGCTGGGAGGTTAATTGAGAATGAAAAACAAAAGAAAGCAATGGCATTATATTTCTGGGATAGGTGTCTCGCTGACATTATTGAGCATAAATACAACAAGATATTTTTTGAATCTGGTTCTACAATCGTTTACACATCATCGGAGTTGCTTTCCCTATTGCAGACACCAATGGGACGTAAATTTTCTGAAGTACTAAAAATCACTACAAACAATATACTCACATATCTACAATTTGTGCTAACTCACAATGTTGATATCATGCTGACTCCATATGGGCCGCCGGAAAATATTTATGGAGCAACCTTTGGCAATTTTACCTCCTTGCCAAATCATAGCGCTCCAGGACCTGATAAATTATCAGATGAAGCAGAAGATTCAATTTACGAGATGGTAAAATTAATAGGAAAAAAGGAAGAAAGGATCCTCTTATTGGTTACAGCTTCAGGTTTGAATCTTTGCAATGAAGATTTCCCGTTGGGACATCATGTCGGAAGTTATTACAATATGTTATTCAAGAAATCTCTCATTCGGTCCAATTGTCCTTTAGTCATCTTTCTGGATTCGTCTAAGCTAAAAATTGAATTTGATCCCTGTCATTGTTTTGCTGTATGCAGTGATAGCGAATCCTGGAAGGATGTATGCAAACGTAATCCGATTGCATTGTGTATAGGGGCAGATTCAGAAAGTAAACGGAATGAAATTATAGATCAAATCATTCCCTTTGGATTTGTCCATATCGATCCAATTGATAGCAAAAAAGATTATGGCGCATGGCCTATCTTGGCTCGAAACCAGAAATTCCATGATATTTTTCCATTGCCTAAATTATGTGAAAAACAAAGAGATCGAGATGAAAAAAAAGTCACTGGGAAATAGGGGGCTATAAATCTCATCAACCGATTACACTCTTAAGGAAGATCTCCCATGAAACCAATCACAAAACGTACTTTGTTCTGGACGCCGAGGATCCTCTGCATCCTGTTCGCGCTGTTCTTGAGCCTTTTCGCCCTTGACGTGTTCGGCGAAGGGCACGGCTTCTGGGAGTCGATACTCGGCTTCCTGATCCATCTGATCCCCGTTTACCTTGTGATCATCGTGCTCGCTATAGCATGGCGTTGGGAATGGGTGGGCGCCGTCCTGTTCACCGCACTGGGACTATTTTATATCGTGTCAACGGGCCTCCGTCAGCACTGGGCAGCGTATCTGACAATATCAGGGGGACTGTTCTTGCTGGGGATCCTGTTTCTGCTCAACTGGATTTACAGGAAACAGGTTCGAGGCAAATAAAGGAATCAATCTGAGTGCGAATGAAGTCCACGAATTGCGCGAATGAGCACGAATAAAATAAGCAGCGAACGGAAAAGAAAAGAAACCACGAACCACACGAAAAGACACGAAAAGAACAAAACAGACCGGCAAAATACATGAGAAAAAGATAACCCGTTCGTGACGTTCGTGTTTTTCGTGGTTAATAGAGAATGAATTTATGTCCATCACACATTTGATCATCGACGAGCGCAGCCGTGATATCGGCGACTTCCTCGTCGGCAGATTCCTGCCGTTCCGGGAAAAGCGTATGGTCGGGCCGTTCATCTTTCTGGACCACATGGGACCGTCTCAGTTGGGCAAGGGACGCTATCTGGATGTTGACCAGCATCCGCACATCGGCCTCTCGACATTGACATACCTCCTGGAGGGAGAGATCGAACACCGGGACAGCCTTGGGACGGTACAGCGTATCACACCCGGTGATGTGAACCTCATGAATGCAGGCAGCGGTGTGACGCACACGGAACGCACACCGCAGGAGTTGCGGCAGCATCGTTCTGTGGTACATGGCTATCAGATCTGGCTGGCACTACCCCTCGAAAATGAAGATGTCGCGCCGCAGTTTCATCATGTGGCAGGCGCAGATCTGCCTGAGTGGAATGAAGGTGATGCTTCTTTCAAATTGATCGTGGGCGAAGCGTTTGGCCGGAAATCACCGGTGCCTGTCTGTTCCCACATGTTCATGATGGAGATCGACTGTCCGGAAGCATTTACACTGGATGTGTCGGACGGTCTTCACGGTGAGATCGGGATCATGGTGACGGAAGGACTTGTTCGCGTTTGCGACTCATCTGTTGCGAAAGGTCGGATGCTTGTCACCGGAAGTGAAGACACATGCCAAGTGGAAGTGAGTGGTGGTTCGAAAATATTCCTCCTCGGCGGCGAACCATTTCCGGAGGAACGCTATATCGACTGGAATTTCGTGTCTCACAGTAAAAAAAAGTTGCAGACTGCCAAAGAGGATTGGCTGGCGTGGCGATTTCCAGTTGTTCCGGGAGATGCATCCTATGTGCCGTATCCCAACAAAAAGGCTTGATGCTTGTATATTGATAGTCCAGCCAATTTTTACTTGACTTTTTACTCATTTTTCGTATATTATTGACAGTCCCCATGGGACAACCCTTGCAATGATATCCGAATTTTCTTCTGTTCCAATCACATTATTGTTGTCCCATCTGATTTTAATGCAATTCAGTAAAATCATGTATTCGCTTTGCACGATAGGCATTCAATCACGATGCCAGGTAAAATGACATCCTCACATTAAAAAATAGCATCAAAATAGAGGTGATAATATGCCGTATGAGAATATTTACCCGCCGTATTTTCCACTAAGCAGCGACCAATATGACGTGCATTACAAAATGATGCTGACGATTGACCAGAAATCAGTCGTTTGTAGATAGGCGGACGCGTGGCACCAGTGAGGAACATAATCAAATATCTGGCGCGATCTCCGGTGCGGACTTTTGTCATCATTTTCCTGTTAGCGATGTCGATTCGTATCTTTTTCCTGTTGAAAGTACCACAGCGCTATGTCCTCCCTCATGACAGATGGGAAGGGCACGCTATCGCGACATCTCTGGTGGAGCATGGCAGGTTTGCGGATCCCTATATGATTCCTACCGGTCCCACGACGCATCTGCCGCCGTTGGTACCGGGGATTACGGCGCTGTTCTGGGCGCTGTGCGGCATGAACCTCACCGGCGGTTATGCTGCCGTTCTATTCGGTTTTATCGTATCGTCAGCCCTTTATGCGGCGATGCCCTGGATCGGGGGACAGCTTGGACTCGGCAGAGAGCCCGGTGTGATCGGCGGCATTGCCGGAGCCTTCATCGTGAGGTGGCCGGGGAATGGGGAGTACCTTGCTGGTCTAATTCTTGGTATCCTGATGGTTGCTTTCGCGCGCCGCTGGTCATTGGGAAAAAGATCGATCGGCGGATCCGTGCTGTTGGGACTTGCCTGCGGAACAGCTTTTCATTTGCAGCCAGTGCTGCTGACAGTGGTCATTGGATGGTTGATTTACGAATTGTGGCATATGCGTAAACGGCAAAACTGGCTTTGCACCGTATCTGTTGTTTTGGGCATGATCATCGCCTGCGTACCCTGGACGTTGCGAAATTACGCGGTATTCAATGAATTTATCTTCATCCGTGGGAATTTGGGACTGGAGTTACGTATGGGGAATCACGAGGGAGCAGCGGGCGCGATGGAAGTCATGGACGCCCGTGGCGGACACAGGCATCCACGCACGAATATTGAGGAAGCGATGCTTGTCCGTGAGATGGGGGAGGCGGCGTATATGCGAGATGCAAAGCGTGAGGCATTCGATTGGATAAAAAAACACCCGCACACATTTTTAGAATTGACCACGTCGAGGGCATTGCAGTTCTGGTTTGGCCCATTTCATGCACCACTCATGTTTCTCATAACGACCGTTCTCACGGTTCTGGCGGTCACCGGAGTCTTTTTTGCGCTGCCTGGCATGACATCGCCCCAGCGGGTGGCGCTTCTGATGCCGTTACTCTTTTATCCGATGATCTACTACATTGTCGCCTACATGCCGAGATACCGTGTGCCGCTGGACTGGATGTTGTTGCTGCTTGCGGGTGTCGCGCTCTGGCGCTGGATCAGGTAGCGGTAGAGTTATCACTCTGGCCTCCGGAATTGATTTTCGGGAATATCGTTTGCTTTTACTGTCTTATATGGTATCCGCATGCGATGCGATCCCCGGGAATCCGTTAAAAGATCACGGAATGAAAAAATGAGAAAGGAGGTGAGAATCCCCTTATTAGTTCTATCTTTTTGAAAATAAAATGGTGCGTTGAAAGGAGGAAAAAGGAATGAAAATAAAATTATTTTTGATTGTGTTGATCATCGTTTCCATCATCTGTCTTCAAAGCGCATTCGCGCAGCAACAGTTTCAAAAGTTACGCCCTGCTCCTGCTGAAGAAATGAACAATATCAGTAAAAA
>JAZBPW010000155.1:0-14944 GCA_036351795.1 Candidatus Zhuqueibacterota bacterium
ATTGCGGATGCTGTCGAATTGCTTCAGGATGGCGACATCGTCTCGGTGGATGGCCACCTGGGCATTGTTACTGTTGGTGAGCCCGACTTTAATCTGGAATTGGGTTCGAAATAAGATGTCACATAAATGTGGAGAGACCGAGTAATGGCGAAGGATGGAAGAACCTGTACTATTGTCGGCGGCGGGATTAGCGGTCTGATTGGCGCAACAATTTTGCAGCGCAGCGGCATGCGCGTGGTCGTACTCGATAAGGGGCGCGGGATCGGCGGACGATTGGCGACGCGAAGGCTTACCGATGAAAAGTATGGCGAAGGAATTTTTGACTATGGCGCTCAATATTTCACGGTGAAAGACGCGCGATATCGAGAGTGGGTCGACGAATGGCTCGCGCGTGACATCGTGACGCCGTGGAGTGAAGGATTCTGTTCGCATGAAGAGCGATTCAAACTGACAGGCATTCCGATGTATTGCGGCAGAGAGAGCAACAGAAGCATCGGCAAGTATCTCGCGAATTCGCTGGACGTCCGTTCGGGCACGCGCGTCGTTGAGATTCAATGGCTGGATTCACATTGGTCAGTGAAAACGGAAAATGGTGAGTCTTATGAATCCGATCTGCTCCTCATGACCCCGCCTGTCCCCCAGATTCTGGAGCTGTTTGAGAATTCTGATATACGAATCGATGAGCATCATCTGGAGCACTTGCGCAATGTGCGATATCATCGCTGCATCGCGGTATTGCTGCTGCTGAAAGGGCCAAGTCGTATCGTCGCACCAGGTGGAGTCTGGATGAATGGTGAACCGATATCATGGATTGCGGACAATCATATCAAAGGGATCTCCCCGGACGGCATTGCGCTGACCGTTTATATGGGAGCGAACTACAGCCTCGAGAACTGGGATACTCCTGCTGAAGAAATTATAGAGACAGTTATGAAGAACGCCGATCAATGGATCGGCGCCGGAGTCGCGAACTATCACGTGCACCGCTGGAAATACAGTCAGGCTGTCGATGTATACGGCGAGTCATTTCTGCATATCAGGCAGCCCGGTGACATGATTCTCGCCGGAGATGGTTTTACCGGCGGCAGGCTCGAGAGCGCTGCCATTTCCGGGATAGAAGCGGCGGGCTACATTGTGTCACAATGATCTCAAATATCTTTAGATCTTCGTCGTATCGAACTTCGCGTCGAAAAGGTCCGGATCATACGTATAGCCACGCAGCGCCTCGGCTGTCCGGGGTGATACCCTCTCCATCAAAGCGCCGAGTGAATGCATCTTCTCCTCGCTGATTGTCACCCGGGAGACAAGATCTGTGCTGACCTGTGTACTATCATATCTGTTGAGCAATGAATCCGCGAACAGAAAATCAGCCATTTTCGGATTCGGATCAAGAATCGCGATATCCGGATATCCCTGAGCCGCAAAGGCATCGCGGAATTGCTGCATCGCATATCCATAATGCGTGCAGTTGAAGCTGGCGAATACCGGCTCCTCCCTATCCACGCGCTGCAGCGCTTCTTTTACGAATTTTTCGATATATCCGATCGTCTTTTCACTGTCATATCCGCGCTCTATACTGCCCGCCAGCCTGTGGCATGGTTGTCCGATGATCCTGTCCCCTGAAAAACCCTGCTCCATCAATTGCTTCTTGTGTGCGCCGGAGGCGATTGTGGTTTTCGTCGCGAATATGATGGCGTTCGCATCCGGCGATTTATCAAGCTGCTCCGCGATCAGATCTACCCCTGTCTCAACGATGCCGATCACCGGAAAGGGGGCGCGTTTCGAAAAGTCTGTTTTGTCGTAAAGAACGGATAGCGTATTGCATGCGATCAGCAGCAAATCGGGTTCGTATTTTTCGGCCATGGCATTGAGGGCGATGTTGAAGATCCTCACTTTCTCAGATACTTTGCTGAGACTGTTATACCCGCTTCGGTTGTGAAAGAGCGAGTTAAAAAAAACGACTCGCGCGGAATCAAATACACCGCTCTCCGGCAGACGTTCCGTCAAATCTGCAGCCACTGAAAGTCCGCCCAGTCCGGAATCCGTCACCAGGATTGTGACATTCTTCTTTTGGAAGAGGTCGTCGATCTGCCGCTGCACATCCGGCCTTTGCGCACATGACAAGAAGGCAAAGAGCAGAAGTATCAGTGTGAAGCATAAGAAACGATTTCGCTTTACCATTATTCTCTCTCCCAAAATCATACACTTTTATATAAATTCTGAATGAGTACGTTCATCTACTACCATTGATGATAGCTGACGATGTCCGAAATCTCCTTGCGCCTTTTCTCCCGTATGCTATCTTTGGGATATCCCAGTGGAGTGAATGCGATGGGTTCGAGGGCCACTGGAATATTGAGAATCTCCTGAGCCGCATGCGGATCGAACGCGGCGACCCAGCATGTCCCCAATCCCAGATCTGCAGCCGCCAGAATCAGATGATCCATGGCTATGGTGGTATCCACATCGGCATAATGCTTGCCATCCATACGCGTCCACGCCTGCGATGCGTCGGCGCACGCGCAGATGACGAGCGGCGCCTTGCTGAACCACTCACGGTGATAGATTCGACTGAGTTCTCCCGCCCTTCCTTTCGTTTCAATGACAATGAAATGAAACGGCTGTCTGTTTGCGGCCGTGGGCGCCATTTGTGCGGCACGAAGGACTTTTTCCACTTTCTCCTTTTCCACGGTCTTCGATGAGTAAGCTCTGACGCTATAGCGGTATTCAATCAATTCCTGGAAATCCATATATCTTGCCCCTCCTTTTATTGAGATGAATGCGCAAAGTCTGCTTAAAAGCCAAAGCCAAAGCTGATGTAATTCACATTTTCGAGCTCTCCATAGGATGCGAGCGCATAGTCAATGCGAAATGATTTGCGATTCATATCGACATCCAGTCCCGCACCAAATGTGAATTGCGCGAGATCGTCATTCGTCATGTATCCGCCTCGAAATGAGATCATGTCATATAGCGTATATTCGAGGCCAAATCGCATATTCTCAGCGGCATCGTTCGGATGATTGGCATCCATTGCCAGCATGAGACGATGATTTTTCATCTGGAAAAAGTTATCAGCTTCATTGCCGATAAGATCGAGTGCCACGCCGACTTTGAAGTTTACGGGCAAAGGCCATGGCTCTGTATGCAGTCTTGAATCCACATCATCGTTTCTTGAATTGGCGGGATTGGGATCATACGCACGAATCAGGTCGCGGCCCTCCAACTGCAAATCACCCCCGAAATTTGTGAAGCTCATGCCGATGACCACACCGTGGAATCCGGTGTCGAGCATCGTGCCGACATCAAGAGCATATGTGGAAGCGGATTCATTGAAAATTTTCTGACTGATATATTTTCCAGTGAGACCGATGGAGAACCTGTCCGTAAGCTGCGTCGCATAGCTGATACCTATAGCGAGGTCCGAAGCATCCCAGAATAACCCGGTCCCAGAGGGTTGATCAATTGTAGTGATCTCCTCCTCATCCATGGCGAGCAAAGTGGCGCTGAATCCCAAAGCAGACCTTCTGCTGATCGGGACGACGATCGCGGTAAATTGATGGGTAATTTCAGCAAACCACTGGGTATGACTACCGCTCCACGTGATCTCATCAATACTGGCTATACCAGCGGGATTCCAGTATATTGAGGAGGCATCGTGCGATACTGCCGCGAATGCGCCCCCGAGAGCCTGTGCCCGGGCTCCGACACCTATTTTCAAGAACTGTGCAGCGGACGTCCCTGCCTTCGTCGTCTCTCCGGACGCATATACGTTCACTGAGCAAAACAGGATAAGGGAAATAGCGGCTGTTCGAATTATCGATTTGGCGAACATTTTATACTCCAAAAGTTGAAATCAAGATCATTTGATCAAAGCGAATTTTCCGATTTTCTTGGCATCTCCGGTACTCACCACATAGACATAGACACCAAACGCAAGGTCCTCACCGAAGTCACTGGTCAAATCCCACGGTTCATCTCCGGTGCCGTTATTATGATGCAACTCTTTCACTTTAACTCCGCTCAATGTATAAATTGAAATATCACAAACCGGAGGCAGATACATGAAACGGATCTGCCGTACATTCTGCCGGAATTCCCATTCAGCAGTGACGATGTAAGGATTGGGCACGACACGAATCTGTTCGAGATCGTCATCCACTATCTTTTCCTTGATACTGGAGGGTTCGAATTCGATTCTATATCTGTCCGTCTCCAGAGGCGGGCTATAGGAACTAATCAGAACCGTCTGCCCCGTTTCCGGCAAAGATGTATTTTCGTCTTTATCCCAGAATGTCACGACATAAGGAAAGTCAGCCGGCCGGTCCGCGACAAGCTGATCGCCGTAAGATGGATCACCATACGGTGTCGCAACGATATATACCGGTTCGCTGTATTGATACATGCTGTCTGCGAATACTTCTTTTACCTGGCAATTCACCTGATATCCGCGATTCGCGGAAACATCCCAAATTTCGAAAGGCACATGAATGACCGCCTTCGACACATCGATCTTGCCAAAGCTATAGGCATACGATCCGGTTTCGGTGAAACGGATCTCGTAATCACTCGTCTTTGAATCGAGCGTTGCTTTCTTTCCCGGCGTCTCAGCGACAGTGGTGAGCCATTGACCGGTCGCATCGAGCTTTGTTGTGTCACGCTGGTTCGCGCCCCACACGTCTTTGCCTGTTCCGTCGACTGCGCTGATCAATCCGCCCTGAGTCAAATCGCAATAGTATCCCACAGTAAAACCGTCAATAATTCTGAGATCAGTCTCATTGAGCTGAAATTTAGCCATGAGGTCACCATTGGATTTCAAAACCGCATAGCTATCCACTGGCGTACCCGAGAATAACAATTCATAATAAATACCCTCGGTTCTGTCCAGCTTGCTGTCATCGATAATGCTGACTTCAGGAGAATATTTCGCCTTCCCTTCCTCATGGCTGAAATAGATCGACGAAGGCGTTTGTGCCGCCAGAGCTGAGGTTGGCGTGACAGTGACGAAATTTTTCTCAGCGTCGCTGGTACCCCGACTGCATTCCAGCGATTGCAAAGCCGGATCGCCCGTTTCTGCGTTTGCTTTGACACCGCGATCATAAGCCGTGATCGTATAGGCATATCTCTTGCCATTGTCCACCGTATTATCGATAAATATGTGCCGGAGGCCAGTGTCATCACCCAGATAGATTGCGTTGTTTACAGAATCGAGACCGGAGACATTATTCCCTTCGATATCAAATTGCGCGATCGGCACATATCCGATCACATCTCCAAATGCATCGGTAATTTCGGATCCCCATGTAACGCCATCGTCTTCACTGCGATAGATCTTGTAGCCCTCAAAATCGATCTCCTTGCTGATCGGATCTGGTACATGCTCCGAGAAATCATCCCAATAGAGTGTCACGTGCTTGTCGCCGGAGACAGCTGTTAGTGTCGGCGGTGGCGGCGCTTTGGGACCCGTAAACCTGTTGTTGAACATTTTCAATGCGTATCTGGCATTTTTCATGAAATCCGCGTCTGTCAATCCACAGATCACGGCAATCGTATATTTCTCTGTCTCACCTGGTAACAGATCGAAAGGTCCTGTGGCCGCAATGTACACGAGATCGGTCTTTTCCGTGATAGTGGAGACATCGTCAATCCTTTCATTGGCGCCATGAAAATATTGAGTCACGTTGGCGACTATATCAGGATCATCCTTTTGGCTGCTTATGATGGGCCATAATTCATGATCATCGCTGGGACCGGTATCCAGATAATAATGAAAATCGGTAACACCCAGATCTGCCGGTGTTTCAAGGATCACAACGCCATACGAGTAGTCTTCAACGATGCCCTTCGAATTTGGAATGGTCGCGCCGTTGATATCGCCATCGAAATCGCGTTGAATAATGGCATCGGGAATATCCGGATCATCGAAAAGGGGATCCGGCAGGACGATTGTCTCCTGTCCGTAATCACTGCAATCCGGATCATGATAATGTCCGAACCACGCGTTCAATACAGGCATATCGCTGGTATTATGAATATAAAATTCATAGAATTGAATATCTTCTGCAAGAGGGTTGCCGTAACAGTAGGCCATCTGTTCGATTTCGATGCCGATAACGTCTCCCTGCTGATTATTCGCATCCGTATAGACGCAGTATACATCACGATCAGAGGCGAATTCGTTTTCGATTTCCGCTCCGGTTGAATCACGCAGGAAATAGCCCGGCCAGAACGCATTGCCATTCTCATCCAGCGGCCAGGTTGCGGGAAGGTCGCTGTGGGCGAGATAAGGCGTACCATCGAACCACGTTACCATTTCATGGGGTCCGTTGCCATCATAATGTGTCAAGCCAAGCGAACCATCCCTCGCAATCCAGTCTTCATTATTATTGGATGTGAAGCCATCGATCACATTGCCGTTATCCCCGTTCATCGAATTCTTTTCAACGGCAAAGAGCAATGCCAGGTCATCGACCAGACCGGTATACTTCTTCCGCGGATAACGGAAATTGAAGAAATCGTCACTGGGTGCGTTCCCGGGATCCGCGAGTCTGGTATCGGTGATTTGACCGAAGTTCATTGTCAAATTCTGCAACTGTCCCTTGGTCATCACGCCAACCGCCTCGTCAACTCGCCCGGCGGATTTTTTCAACGCATTGATATCGCGATCCGTGTCCCGTTCAGAAGATGCGAATATAAACAGGATCGAGATCAGCAGGATTATGTGTGCGCGGTGTCTAGATAAACTCATATTTATATCCAAAGTTAGCGTTTTCAGTTAAAGTTGAATGTAATAACCAAGCCGGATCTCTCTTCTTGGTCCCACATTGGAGGGATTTGCCTGGCGATCCTTTGTGGTACTGGTTGTCGGTCCGCCATCCCATGGATCACCTGTTTCCGACCAAACCGCCCGGTCATTGATGCTGTCCAGCAGGTTCTCAACCTTGAGATAAAAGACATGATCCAGTCCGCCCAGCTTGAACCGCTTGTCCAGGCGAATATCCACGGAGGAGTACATTCCCTTTCTCTCAGAATTCGGCTCGATATCGAACGTTGCCTCGTAACGGTTCTCCGGCGTATAGGGCAAACCACTCGCCATCGAGTACAGGATATTGATGCCGGTTCTGGCGAGCGGCTGAATGTCAAACATCGTCGGACCAAAATTCCGGGGGAAGCGGAAATCGACATTCATGGACAGGTCGTGCGTTCTGTCGAAGTCAAGATAAATTTCACGCTTCGGACGCAGGTAAGCCTCTTCTTCGCGATAATAGTATCCGGTGAGCGGATCATTACCGCTGCCTTTGGCGACCATGAAGGTGTAATTCAGATTTCCTGAGATGTAATTGCTGTAGCGCTTGGTCAGCGTCAGATCGAACCCCTTCACGCGTCCATAGTCCTGATTGATGTAGATTGTATAGTCGTATGGTGCGCGTGCGTAGTACTGCGTAGTGACAAGATTTCGCATATCGCGATAATACCCGGTCACGTCGATGGCGACGTTATCTGTAATCCGGTATTTTCCGCCGACCTCAAACGCGATGGTTTTCTGCGGTTTCAGTCCCGGATTACCAAGGATGGGATCCGATTCTTCGAGGTTTGGTAGATACGTATCATTTCTGTAAA
Organism: Candidatus Zhuqueibacterota bacterium; assembly: GCA_036351795.1. Lineage (GTDB taxonomy): Bacteria > Zhuqueibacterota > Zhuqueibacteria > Thermofontimicrobiales > Thiofontviventaceae > JAZBPW01. Next base: position 7,621 of record JAZBPW010000155.1, read on the forward strand.
GGACGGAATAGCTGGGACTCTGAAAAAAGTGTCCGTACGCGAAATGGAATACCAGTCTGTCAGTGACAGGATGCGCGAGACCGATACGCGGACTGAACTGTATTCTTTTGGGCACATCGACCTGCGGCTGGAAATGGAAATTGTTATTTTCATCCACGTACTGAATGTTGCCGGGATTTTCCCAATATGTATCATTGTTATGGACATAATCGAGCCGCATTCCGATATTCAGAATCATGAAATCATATTCCATCTTGTCCTGAATATACACCGCTCCTTCAAAAGGATCGCGGTCGTAATATTCGAGTCTGTGATAGAACGCCGCCTCCCAGGAACGTTGAATGCGGTGGCGGAAAATATTGTTTTGCTTGAGGTCGAACCCGAATTTCAACTGATGATTGGCATGCAGTTGACTGGTCAGATCCAGCTTGGCATTATATGTCGTCGTGTTGTAGCGGTACCAGTCGCGGTCATCCCCGTACCAGAAATCTCCTTCACGTCCGAAGACAAAGGCGCGTTTGATATAATCCGATGTAATAAAAGCACCGGTCTCCTCATCGAACACCACGGTGCGCGCCTCAATAGCGCGGCGTCTGTTGCGATAAAAGTATGCCAGATTGACCGTATAAAAGGTGGACTGGCTCAACGTATGTGTGAGTGATAAGGCTGCACGGTCGGTATACGTGCGAATCGTCGGCTGATCTCCGAGTCCCTGTTTATTGTAATATTGATAATATTTGTACCGGTGACTGTATGGCTGGTAATAATCCCAGGAATATTGATAGCTCAGTGTCGTTTTTAATTGCGGTGATATACGATATGTGAGCTTTGAGAACAGCTGCCTCTCCAGATCAAACCCCCAGGGAAGATAGCTGTTTTCATTTCCATAGACACCGGATGCGAAAAAGAATAATTTCGGCAGGAACGGCACACTGCCGCTGACAGAGCCATTGAATCTGCCGAGTATCTTGAGCGGAATTTTGTCTTTATATTTGCTGTCCAGGACACTGACGTGTTCATACGCAGATTCTCCTGCGGAATCACGAACAGCATCCATGAACGCCATTTTCTGAGCGTCTGTCAACCCGCTTACGAGGTCGGTTTCCAGCACCCAGTCGGCTTGATGATACGGAGACTCGTTTAGCATGGGAGATTCGTACTGTATCCGGAGACCAACATCCTTACTCCCCTCTTTTGTCGCGATATTCACGACGCCGCTCATGGCATCGCCGTACTCCGCATTGAATCCTCCGGTGAGTACACTCATTTCCTGGATACTGTTCACATCCAGGGTGCTTCCGAATCCGCCGCTCAGGATATTCTTGACCAGAACGCCATCGATGAAATAGGCCACCTCACCGGTTCGTCCACCGCGTATATGGATGGATCCGTCTTCACCTTCGACAACACCGGCTTGAACTTTCAAGACATCTGATATGGTGGCAACAGGCATTTTTTCAGAAATTGCCTGACCATCGATCACCGACATTTTGGCCGTGATATCCTTCTGTATCAGAGGTTGTTCAGCCGTGATCGTCACCACCTCGCCCTCCAGAACCGTCGGCTGCATTTCGAAGTTCAGTGTGGTTGTGAGATCTGACGATACCTTGAGTCCCGAGACCGCCACATTTTTATAGCCGATCATCCGCGCTTGTACCTCATAGACGCCAGGCGGAACATTCGTAATGAAATAGTTGCCGGTTAAATCGCTTGCCGCTCCCATTGTCGTACCGACAATGAGTATGTTGGCCCCGGGGAGTGGGCTGCCTGTGTCAGAGTCGATTACAGTTCCAGAGATTTTACCGGTGATAGCGGCATATGCCATGGAATAGCTTAGAAAGAGTATACAGACAAGGAAGGGAAATAATCGTTTCATTTTTCGATCTATCCTTTTTACTGCATTCATGTACAGCGGCACCTGTCCATAGAGAGATGCCGCTGTACAGTCCAGTTATAGATTAACGCAGGAAAACCATGCGTCTGGTTTGTGTGAATGTCGCGGTCTTCAATTGATACAGATAAACACCGCTCGGCATGATGTTATTCAGACCATCCGTCCCATCCCACTGACGTGTATAACTGCCGGGAGCGAAGTGCTCGTTTACGAGTGTTTTCACTTCCTGTCCGATCAGATTGAAGATAGTCAGCTCCACATCGCCCGCATCGGCGATCTCGAAACGTATATTCGTGTCGGGATTGAATGGATTCGGATAATTCTGATGAAGCGTGTATTCGCGGATCACATTCGGATTCGATTGCTCAACACCAGTTGTTGCCAGGGGAATTCGATAGTACCACATATCGAATCCATTCTCTGATGCCGCGTTGAACTGGGTCCATAAGACTTCAGCGCCGCCTTCGAATACACCATCGATGGGTCCGCGGATGCGTTTGACAAGGCTGGGATATTCCGTCGAATGTCCGGATCCATCCTCTTCAGTACAGTTGCTCATCTGAACGGGCATACTCCATGTCATTCCGCCATCCTTGGATATGGAATAAAAGGCGTTGTCGATGCTACCCAGGTCGCCGCTGTACGTCTCTTCCTGCCAGACCACGTACAGGTTATCGTTATCATCAACTGAAAGACCGCTTCTGCCGATTTCCATATCATCCATTGAGTCATCGATTTGAACCGGGGCGCTGAATGTCACGCCATCCCATGTGGAGTGCCACAGATGGTTAAGATCAGACGTATAAACGATATGAACCACACCATTCGAGGTCGTGGCGGCCGTCGGGTATTGACTGCTGAGCGTATCGCCGTCGGCGACCATCGGACTGATAAACATTGGATCTGTCCAGTCGCCGTTTTCGTACTTGCTCACCATAAGCTCTTTCAACGGATAGTTGTCATCCGGTGTTTTATTCGTTGTATCTGTTTCGTCATACCACAGGCAAAGCATATTTCCCATGGCATCATGGGTCAGGCACGGTTCGATAACACTGCTGTACAGATTGGGCATATTCTCGTAGAGATTCTTGTAGCTCCAGCTGACGCCGTCATCCGTGCTCCAGCAGACATGAATTTTTCTCGGTCCCCATGAGGTGCCGTAGTTAGTATAGGTGACAAAGATATCACCATTGGGAGCCAGCGCCATCGATCCAAAACCAGCATTGCTGGTATCCTCTTCACAGATCACCGGCGTAGTCCACGTTGCGCCGTCCCATTTGGCAAACCAGTAATCTCTTCTCGAAACAGAAGAACTGACACGCTGTTTCCAGCTTGCATAGATATTTCCGTTATCATCCGCCACCAATGCTGAAGAACCAGATTCCAGATCAGCGAGGCGAACCGGATCCCCCCATGCCTCAAAATCCGCGTCCCAAATCGCGTAATGTGCTTCGTTGCCCGGTGTTCCGTTTGGCTCCCAGGACACCATCAGCGTACCGTCCGACGATCTTGCTATCTTACGCGCATTTGTGTACCTTGTGGCATTGTAATAATCCGTATTGAGGATCAAAGATGGCGATTCCTGTGCGAAAAGACTCACTGCAAGCAGAAGAAACATCAGCACACCTGTAATTTGTAACATTTTACGGGTCATAATAGCCTCCCTGTTTTTGAAAAATAAGATTTGATGGTTTAGATATGCAGATTCCATGAAAGCCGAGGTTGGATCATGGTGCATCTGCATGGGATGAAGTCATAATCATACTTTACGAAAATTTTCACTTAATGTCAATAATTATTTTAGAAATTTCTTGCATTTTACTCTGAAACATCTTATAATAGATTCAATCGAGTAACTTCGGCAAATATAACGGCAACAACATCTGGAGAGATCATCACTGACATGATTTCAGAAAAAGAGAGACATCCCACGACCCTCAGCGTTGTGACCCGCGAATTGGTACTGCTGATAACGATCACGCTGTTCATGAACTGCTCCGGTCGCTTGCACACAGATTCTGCTCAATCGGAGATGCTACACTACCGTGCCATGGTCGCTTCCGCCCATCCAATCGCATCCAATGTTGGCATCGACATCCTGAAGAAAGGCGGCAATGCAGTGGACGCTGCGCTGGCAACAGCTTTCGCGCTCTCCATCGCGGAACCGAATGCCTCCGGCATTGGCGGTGGTGGATTCATGATCATCAAGATGGCTGACCAGAAGGAACCGCTGATGATCGATTACCGTGAAAGCGCTCCTGCCGCAGCGACAAAGGCGGTGTTTTATGAAAGCGACAAGAATTTCAGTGAGATCATCTCCGTTGATCCATTCGCCGTCGGCGTACCCGGACTCGTACGATGCGCCGAGGTGCTTCTTGACTCCCATTGCGCTCTGAGTCTGGATGAGTTGCTGGCGCCGTCAATTGCTTTATGTGAAAGCGGCGTTGAGGTGAGCCCCAAGTTGAGCGGCATGATCACCGACAATTACGAAAAATTATCACAATATCCATCAGCAATGGACATTTATCTGTCAGACATGCTCCCCTTGCAGCCGGGCGACACACTTCGGAATCCCGATTTAGCAGCCACTTTTCGAAACCTTGCTAAAAATGGAGGAGAGAGCTTCTACAAAGGAGACATGGCGAATAAACTTGCATCGACTGTCAAAGAACACGGTGGTCTGATGGAATCGACCGACCTCAGCAACTACGAAGCGATAAAGCGAACGCCTGTATCAGGTTCGTACCGTGGCTATCAGATCATCTCATCCGCACCACCTTCAGGGGGAGGTACGCATATCATCGAGATGTTGAATATTCTGGAAGGATTCGATCTGAAAAAGCTGGGTCACAATTCAGCCCAGACCATCCATCTACTCACCGAAACCATGAAAATGGTCTATGCGGATAAGTCAAAATATGCCGCTGATCCGGACTACGTATCAGTCCCGGTCGACAGCCTCACAAGTAAAAAGCATGCGGCACGTTTGCGACGTCGGATACTATTGGACAGGGCTCGATTCGATTATTCTCCGCCTGATCTGATTTACGGAGAATCCGGGAGTACATCGCATCTCTCCATTGTCGATGACGCCGGCAATATCGTTGCACTCACACAGAGCATCAATCACTGGTTCGGTTCAGGCATCGTCGTCCCGGGGACCGGCATCCTTCTCAACGATCATCTGAAGGACTTTTCCAAATCACCCGATTCACCCAATGCCATCGAACCGGGAAAGCGGCCGACCAGCAGCATTGCGCCGACAATCGTTCTCAAGGACGGTGCACCATTCATGACACTGGGCACACCCGGCGGCGCCAGGATCATCTCCGCCCTCGCCCAGATCATCATCAATGTCATTGACTTCGGAATGGACATGGATCAGGCCATCGAAGCGCCGCGCGTGCATTGCCTGAAATCGAAGCTGCATCTCGAAGGACGCATTTCTGAGGCAATTGTATCGGCGCTGGAAACTCTGGGTCATAAAGTGCAGCTGCATTCAGAATACGACAACTATTTCGGAGGTGCGCAGGGAATCCTGATCGATTTACAAAATGAGACGTTGCAGGGCGGCGCGGATTCACGAAGGGATGGAGTTGCCATTGGATATTAAAAGGGAGATTGTACGTGCCTGAGCTATTCGTTCTCATTCTGATGCTCCTCGTTTTTGTGCTTGCCGTTTTTCTGGGTAAATTTCCGATCGGGGTCTCTCTCGCATTGTCAGCGATCATCGCCGCGCTTGCAGGAGGTTATGGATTTCCATTACGTCATCTTGTTGAAGGGTCGTTCGCCTACCTCGATCCGATACTCATCATCGCCTCTGCCATGGTGTTCATGGAGATCATCAAAGAGACCGGCGCGCTGAACGAGATATCCCGTCTCATCATCATTTATCTCCATCACAAACCGTTCTGGATGCTCGCACTCATCACGCTGTTCATCATGTTTCCGGGTATGATCACTGGTCTGTCAACCGCTGCAGTGCTGACCACTGGAGCGATTGTGGCGCCTGCCATGATGCAACTCGGTATTCCCAGGGTAAAGACGGGCAGCATTATTGCGATGGCGGCGCTGTACGGCATGGTCGCACCGCCGATCAATGTGCCGGCAATGATCATCGGCGGTGGTGTGGATATGCCTTACATCGGTTTTGAATTGCCGCTGCTCATCGCGGCCCTGCCGCTTGCGATCATATCCACTGTATTCCTGGGATACAAACATGTGCGAAACATCGATATCGAGTCTGTCTCTGAGAAGCTGCCTCCCTCACAACTCTCCCGACACGGATGGCGGCTCTTTCTGCCGATATTCGCGCTCATCATCATGATGACGGCGACACGGGCCATACCGGGCAAATGGACATCTCTCGGCATGCCGCTCATTTTCCTGATTTGCAGTCTGCTCGCGTACCGGTCCGGAGCTCCGTTCAACTATCTCCGGGTCTCGCGCAAAGCGATTCACGACGCCATGCCTGTGATGGGTATTCTGGTGGGCATCGGCATGTTCATCCAGATCATGAGTCTCACAGGCGTACGAGGCTATCTCATACTGAACGCGGTTCAACTTCCCTCCTTCTGGCTCTATATCGGCATCATGGTCAGTTTGCCGCTGTTCGGAGCGATATCTTCATACGGCGCATCCTATGTACTCGGTGTACCGTTTCTTCTCGCTCTTCTCGGCAGAAATGAGATTGTGGTCGCTTCAGGGCTCACACTCATCGCGAGTCTGGGCGATTTAATGCCACCGACCGCGCTGGCAGGGATATTCGCGGCTCAGGTGGTTGGTGAATCCAATTATTTCAAGATATTGAAAAGCTGTCTGCCGTATGCCGCACTCACTGCATTGTACGGCATAGGAATGATTTTACTGGCAAACGTCCTGGCACGTTTTGTCATTCTTTAGAGGTTAACTATGCTTAAATATATCTATGTCCTTATAACAGGGATCTTCCTGATACTTTCTGTTGTCGATCTGTTCGATGAAAAGAACTGGAAGAAACAATTGACACATCTGATCGTGATCATTCCGTTGCTATTGAGAGTACTTTTACTTAAATAGATACCTGACTATGAAGATACTGAAAAGAATAAAGAGACACTGGCTGCCAATTGGAATCCTGTTTCTGAGTATTATTCTCGCCTTTTTCGCAGCGATGTCATTCGAAATTATGCGTGAGGTCGATCCCATTCGCCGGGGACCGGGTGTCACAGAAATACGTAAGCTATCTGACTATTTTTCCGGACTCAGGAACACGAACGGCGATACGCCGGTTTACATTATGAAGGGCGAGTCGCCAGGAGGCGCGACACTTGTGCTGGGCGGTACCCACCCCAACGAACCGGCGAGCTATATCACGGCAGTCTGCCTCATCGAGCACTGTCTTCCTCGCACTGGAACGCTGATCGTGATCCCGCGAGCCAAAAACAGCGC
>JAZBPW010000156.1:0-3769 GCA_036351795.1 Candidatus Zhuqueibacterota bacterium
CAGCGCGTAGGATGAGGGTACGCTGCCAAGCCTGCGCACATCGTCAGTCGTGGCGCTGAATCGTCCGTTGATGAGCTCTGCCTCTGCCACATCATCCGTGGTATTGGACAGCCAGATCTCTCCGCCTCCGGCCGCGTCCTCTTTTACCGTGAACAGCACATTCACCAGAACATCAGATTTGGTAACCGTTGCGCTCTTCGCGTTGTACGCGCCGATGGTCAGAAGCCCGGTCTCATTTTCCTTTGCCTCGAGCGCTTCCCATCCGCTGGTGATTGCCGTGCTCTTGATGCCATTGAAAGTCAACAGGTCCGATGGATACCCGAATTCCAGTCCAAACGCATTCAGCGAAGACGCTGCATTGATATGCACCGGAATCTCGATCTGTTCGCCGGGTATTGCAGATGCATCATCCAGTTTCAGCTGCATCTGGTTTCCTTCCTTGTTCATGGCCGACGGATCGCAATCCAGCGGCGGTGTCTTGCCCGCTAAATATGCCTGGAATATGTACAGCGCGTCTCCCGGAGTGATGCCGTTGGGCGTACAGTTGACATCTGCCGCTGCCAGCGCGCACGGATTGTCACAGCTCGGAGGAGGTGTGCCGCCGCCAAGATAGATCTGGAATGCGCACAGCGCGTCGCCGGGCGTGATTGCGCCATCATCATTCACGTCGCCGAGGAGGCAGGGCATGCCGCACTCGAATGTGCCGTTGCAGATGTTCATGTCCGAAAGATCATCTGTAAGATTAGAAATGAACAGGGCACAGGTTTCGCCAGTGATACACTCATCAACGTGAAGATCGATGATGGCGATGGCCCCATCCGAATTGACAGGAATCTGTGTTGTATGAAAGCCGCCAATTGTCAGGTTGCCGGGCGAACTTTCCGACCCATCGAAAAAGCTGAAGCTTTCTGTAAGATCACCTTTCCTGACACCGAGGAATGTTAATTTATCAGCACAATACACGACTCTTAATCCGAATGCATCGATAGCCTTTACGTTCCCGCTGATTCGAACAGGTACTTCAATATCCATTCCTGCGACAGCCATGATGCTGTCAATCTTGACATATGGTGGAACACACGGACCTCCGCCCGGACAGTCGATGCTGAAATAATCATCGCTCACGTCAAATTTATCAGGATTTGATGCATCGGATACTCTGATCCGTGTCTGCGTGCATTGCGTCCCCTCCGGAATCATCCATTCGTAGCGACCGACATCAGGGGCGCTGGATATGATGTCAGTCCAGACACCATCGCATTCGTATTCAATTTTAACATAATCGTTCGTATTTTGTGATGTCCACAAAATATCGGCTTCACATACGAGCGCCTCTCCGCCATTCGGAGATGTTATATAGATGTCCTGAACCGGAACTATATCGATGAGGACGGATTCTCCCATGACCCCGAATATGTCTTTGATGGTGGCTCCTGCAAAAACACTGACAAGCTCGACAGTGTGATTGTCTCCGAATCCGGCTTCGTTGTCATTGTCGCCGTTATTCGAAGGAAGTCCCCAATTTGCGCCATATTTATATATGACATCAAGAAAAGTGAACAGCGGAAAAACAATGTCCCGCGACCAAATACCATCGCCTGCAGTTACATCACCATCACTGCCGGAATCGTTTAGATGAATCACGCGGCTCTCATCTCCATCCGGCCAGGTTTCGGAGGGCCACTGCAAGGGCGCTGTGCCTCCGACAAGGACAACATTGTCAATGGATGGGAAGGGTTGATCGTTGACATCCTTGGCATCATTCATATCAACTGTGAATTTAACGACCGATTCCTGCAAGGTCACATTCGAAGAGTCTACATTATTGAATGCCCTTCTGATGTAGACTTCTCCGGCATCGATGTCTGCTTGAGTAAATGTGTATGTCTTATTGGGATCGTTTTCCCAGACTGTACTTGTCGCCATATCATATGCATACTTATAATCAATCTGATCACCGGCATTGACATTTATAGGAATTGTCTTTATATACAGATTGCTATTTTGCGCAGATGGAATCATCATATCACCAGACCAGCCATTAAAGGATCCGCGAACATTCAAAACATCTGTTGATGGATCAAATCTTCCTGAGAGCCTTTCAAAGACCATATCACAGGCAAAAGTCACGTCTACGTTTTCTGATATGTCAATTCTTACATTATCGATATAGGCGCCTCTATCCGTCACGCTTTCATCGCTGATGAATATGGCGAGGAAATAGATCTCCTCATTTCCAAGCCAGTTGAGACCACTGAGGTCACTGATATCGAGCTCATCGTGATACCAACCAGCAGAATAGCCGCTATAACCCACAACGCTGAAAGAATCGCTTTTAAGCGCACCCCAGAAAAGTGCATCCTTTTCCCTTTGCGAGTCGAGCCAGAATTCCAGTGCGAATTCACAACTACTGGCGTTACTCAGATCAAATGGTCCCCAGGTCATTACAGACGCACAGTTATTCGGATAATTCCCCGTTGACGGGTCGTGACCATCAGCGCCACCTGCAGCACACCAGACGCTGTATTGTCCTTCAAATTTTTCATGATTGGTTTTATCCCAATAATACTCGCCGTTTGCGTAACCGTCATCATCATAGGATGTCCAATCAGCTCCCGGGAAGACGTTTTCAAAACCCTCAAAAAAATTAAAGGTACCGGTAGGAATATTGATGGCATTTATGGTAATATCTTCCGAATTTAAAAAGGCATGCAGTCGAATGAATGCTTCATCGCTTTTTTCTATCGTTTTGAGTTCCTTTGTGTTCTGATTAAGGTGCGATGGACTTTGTGCCAGATGTATACTTCCGGCAGGCAGATTGTTAGAAAGATTGAAAACGAAGCAGATGAATGCAGTAAGTCTCATGAAACGCATGGTTCCCTCCCATAACAAAATAACAGGTTTAATGAATTGGTTTTTTGGTAGAGCGAGGGCCTCATGACTATTTTGAGTATGAGGGAACCTCGGCAGGGCTTCAAAATAATGAAACGAAAAACAAAAATCAAGATAAAATTACTCAAAAGACTGCCAACTTCAGGCCGATAATGGAAAATGATCATAACAATAGCAAAAATAATCCGGTAATGTACCTCCTGAAATGAACAAGGGGCTGTATCAAAAGTCCAGTTCCAGGATATGATGCCACAATACATAGAAATATATTCTTGTGAACATCTGCATATTGTGGTATTCTGAGTTATTAAGACACTTTTGATACAGCCCTTTTTCAACTTCATAATCTTTCTTACTTCACAAGTAACATCTTCTTGCTATCAGTGAACCTGTTTGTTTTCAGCCGTACAATATAGATTCCGGATGTTATATCAAAACCAGAATTGTTCCTGCCATCCCAGCGAACAGCGTAGCTGCCAGCTTCATGATTCCGCGACACCAGCGTACGGATCTCGTGACCCAGCGAGTTGTATATGGTCACGGTCACATAATCCGCTTCCGGCAGCTCATAGATGATCTCGGTGTCCATGTTGAACGGATTCGGGTAATTCTGTTCCAGCGCGTAGGATGAGGGTACACTGCCGAGCCTGCGCACATCATCGGTGGCCGCGTTGAAACGCGCATTGATGAGCTCTGCCTCTGCCACATCATCCGTGGTATTGGACAGCCAGATCTCTCCGCCTCCGGCCGCGTCCTCTTTTACCGTGAAAAGCACATTCACCAGAACATCAGATTTGGTAACCGTTGCGCTCTTCGCGTTGTACGCGCCGATGGTCAGAAGCCCGGTCTCATTTTCCTTTGCCTCGAGCGCTTCCCA
>JAZBPW010000157.1:0-7714 GCA_036351795.1 Candidatus Zhuqueibacterota bacterium
AAGGATGAATGGATTTTATATAGAATGCGATAGTGAAGAAGCACATGCTCTTTTCATGAAAATGTTCGAGACCAATGCTTTTAACTTCAAGAATTTACGAGACTGGTTACAGAAAAATGTGAAATCACAAGTATAGTATGACAAACGATCCACGCAATTCGTGTTTGGTCCGATAGATTGGGTCGCTATTCCCTCTTGCCTATTTCATACCATAAACACCGGTATTCCCTTTATCTCCCTGGAACTGTCCCCATTCCACCATATCAGGATCATAATCACCCGTGAGGCTCCAGTAATAGACATTTTTATCCCATGAACCTGTCACCAGATCGATTCTGCCATCACCGTCGAAATCACCGAGTAAAGGCGTTGCGGAACCTCTCAGCGGCCATCCGGACAAAAGCTTTCCGTTGCCGTCCCAGGCGTAAACCTTACCATCGTCTGAGGCTGCGATTACATCCATTTCACGGTCCCCGTCGATGTCAGCAACCAGCGGCTGATTTTTTATTTTCCCCATGGTGCGGACGGGCCAACCGGACCGGGAAACTCCTGCCGCATTCCAGATGTGCAGCCATCTGTTCTCGGTTCCCGCGAGAATCTCCATGTTTCCATCCCCGTCGATATCCGCCAGCGTAGCGGCGGATGAGATGATGGCGCCGGTTTCCGCGGGCCAGCCAGACAGAGAGTGACCGCCTGTATTCAGGACATGGACTCTGCCGTCCCAGGTGCAGACAACGATCTCCAGTTTTTTATCTCCTTCAATATTTCCCAACACAGGCGGCGCGGTGATCATGCCGTTCGTTTGCTGAGGCCAGTTGTCTTTCAGCGATCCATCGTGTTCCCAGACATAGATATTTCCGTTCATCGTGGCGGTGACGATCTCCATTTTGCCATCGCCGTCGATATCGCCCACAGCCGGTGCGGCGCGAATAGGACCATCCGTGCTCTGTGGCCATCCCGGAAGCGAATCCCCTTCCGCATCGAACACATGAACCATCCTGTTGTTGGTCGCAATGATGATGTCAGGATCATCTCTGTCGTCGACATCGGCGATGACGGGGGAAGCAAATATTGTCTCCTCAAGATCTACTGGCCAATGTTCGTTGATATTGCTGCCGGATTTGTCCAATGCGTAGACCTTTCCAGCTGAAGTCACGACGATATCATGTTCGTTATCACCATCGATATCCCCGATTGCAGGCGTGTTGTCGACAGGCTCCTCGAAATATCTCGGCCAGCCATCGACCGGTCTGGCTTCTGAAGTGACGATCTGCATCATACCGGATTTGTCCGCGAAGATGATCTCCTCCCCTCGGACGCCATCGATGTCGACGGCCTTTGGAGCCATTGTAACAGACGCATTGGTGGCGATGCTCCACCGTTCGGTGATCTTTGCGGGCTCCGCCTGTTTGAGATGAAGATAGACCATGGTCTGTATATCCGATTTCTCTTCGTTCAACGAAAGTCCCATTGATTTGAATTTCAACAGGTATGGTTTCCACTGATTGAGAGTCTGCACAGCGTTCCTGTCGAGATAAGTCCGGATTGAACTCAGCGCGGCGGACATTTCGAGATAGGTGAACAGGCTGTTCTCCTCCGGAAGCTGTTTTTTCAATTCCTCAAAATCCGCTGTCTTTGTAATATTTTGTTTCGTTCGGTACGCATCGATCAGCGATTTCAGACTGTTTATGTCATCGCTGAACAGAACGTAATCATCGATCATTGTCCAGTAAGGTTTTGTGATCCTTTGAAATATCGGATTGAAAAAGATCTTGAGAAATAGCGGCAGATCCAGATAGCTGATCTCGAATTCCTTATATTTCTTCTCCTTGAAAAGAAGCGGCAGACGAATTTCAATGGCTTTCTTGATCCTGTCCAGCGACTCGAGTGCGTTGGACTTATCATTAGCGGCGATCCATAGCACAGTCTTCCCCTGATCCCCATAGTATGAAGGCGGCATTCCCATGGCACCGAACTCTTTGCCGACCCATGACAACAGGTCCTTTTCAATATCAATTCCCAGATCATTCTTGAGATCCTGTCTGCTTTTCTCGAACTCATTCCATGTGCTGCGATCATTCTTCAGCTGATCGGTGGTGAAAGCCCATATTTTATCGAAGCTGTCGAAGGTAAGTGTGATCATGCCCCATGCCGAGGGCGGGATCTTGTCGAATATGGCGCTTTGCTGAATGCTGCCGGAGAGTAATTGCATTAGTTCGTTGTCCTCTTTCATGGCGCTCAATCCGGTCAGAAGAAGTCCTTCACCCTTAAAAGACGCGCTGATACCCATGAATTCGGAGCCACTTAATAGATCCTGAACAAATGGATTGACAGGTGCCACAAAGGATCGCAGCAGACGCTTGAAGACCACAGGACTGTTGACATATATCCTGAGTTTGTCATTCTTGTCCAAACGGCTTTGAATCCGATTGTGCGCACGGTTGTCGTCGATACTTATCAGCATCTTGTCCGAGGTCATTGTACATCTCTTGACCAGCTCCAGACGATCGCTGATGATGACGATGTTGTTAATAAATGTATACGCGATTTCCTGGCGGTTTTCCAGCAGCCGGATCAATTCGATCTCTCTGCCATTATGCTCGATCTGTTCGTATTTGATATCTTTGCTCTGCGGCAGGATCAGTCCCTTTGTGGAATTCGCGAACTGGATGAGCTTGCTTTTCAATCCGATGTTTGCTAACAGTGCGTAGTGATACTCGCCATCCTGCTCCGAGATCAGGATCGAGACATCCCTGTTGAAAAGCATGCGCATCAACTTGCGGTTTCTTTCGGATCCGATGTTCTTTCGGATCTCATCAAACATCAACCGTGTCTGACTGGCCATTTTCGAATCTCTGAAACGTTCCCACAATTGTGAGTCTTCGAAATCATTCCAGAATTGTATCGGATCATCGATCGTGATGATAAATTCTGTGTCATAGGGGATGACTTCGGAGAGTCGTTGCTGTCTCAAAATGAGAGATATCACATAGATGGCAATGAGGAGAATGATGACAACCAGTGCTGTCAGGATTATTTTTTTCCAGGACATATGAATTCCCTATTTGATATGCATGAATTCTTTGACCTTCTGATAAAAGATGCTGACCTCCGCACCGGACGCCTGTGCTGTCGGACGGAATGACCCGTCAGAAGAGGTCTCCATGAGTCCGTAGGAGAATGCCAGAAGGATAGCGTTGTAGTCAGGATGTGCGGACGTCACGTCATCAAATGGTGAAAAAGTCTCAGAGAATGCGGAACGCAAATCCGGATCACCGGACTCGAGAACGACCAGCTCCTGCGCGATATGCGCGAGTTCGGCCCGGGTGACGTTCCTGTCCGGATGGAATGCGCTGTCGCTGAGGCGCATCAGCTCAAGATCAGTCATGTGTTGGATTTCACGCTGATACCGGTGTCTCTTGATATCACGAATATTGGCATGGGTTATGGCCGGTCTTTCGTCGAGTTTCAAACCAGTGTAGAGGAGATGGGATAACTCAGCCCGTGTGACCTGTTTTTTCGCACTGATATCCGGTATCGGGGAAACCTCGGGTTGTTGATCGACAAGGATGCGTTTCAGCAAGGTCTGCGCCGACGCGTGCTGCGGATTGATCTCCAGCGTACGCTTAAAAGCCCCGGCTGCAGCATCCGTGTCGTCCAATGCGAGTTTGATCCTGCCGTGAGTGTAGTGTGCTTCATCGTTGTTATCATTGATCTTCAAGGCGTTCCTGATATTTCTGGCGGCTTGCGCCACATCTTTTTTATCCAGATAGAGCTTCGCGAGGCCGACATAGGGACCGTCGTTATTTTTATCGATGTTCAATGCGGCGCGATACTGCTTCTCGGATTCATCGAAACGGCGCCATTCGAGATAGACGTCGCCGAGCGCCGTACGCGCGCGGATATGCTTTCCATTTTTATCGACAGCCTTTTTAAGCTCGGCCTCTGCTGTGATCAGGTCTTTTTTCTCTAAAGCAGCCATACCCTTTTCATAATGCGATTGTGCGACAGTGACCATCTTGCTGTCCGGGCCGGCACACGAGAAAACAATAAGTAGTATGACGGCAATTCTCAGTGGATTCATTCGGAACTCCATTCTGGAAAGATCATCTCAAGAATAATTGACTGTAAATGTAAAATCGAATCAGACCTGCATGACTCATATTGTTTTTTTGCAAGCAGGATATACTGAATTAAGTATAAGTTACAAAATCTGTCGATTTATTTCAAGATATTTTCATAGGGGACTCATTAATTTCGAAATTGGATAAAAAAATCTTGTATATTTATTCATAATATTGTAATTTTTGAATATACAACTTGTCATTACAATCCTGAGGAAAAACTGATCTGTGAAAAACCCTCCCCATACTGATACCGACCTTTTTACTGAAGAGACTGAACTCAAGAGAGAGCTGGGACTGACTGAGGCCTTTTCCATCGTAATAGGCAGGATCATCGGATCAGGCATTTTCCGGACACCCGGGCCTATCATGATGCTGGTGGCTTCCATCAGCATGTTCTATGGCGTCTGGATCGTAGGCGGATTGGCAACGCTGCTGGGCGCCTTTTGCTACGCAGAGCTCGTGGCCATGATGCCGAGGTCCGGAGGACCTTATGCGTATCTCAAGGCGGCCTATCCTCCGGTCTGGACATTCCTTCGCGGATGGGCCATGTTTTTCGTGTCCGAAACAGGTGCTATCGCGGCAGTGGCACTTGTTTTTGCCGAATATACCAACGCCCTGTACGCACTCGCAACAGGACATTATTATTCACTGGGAGTCGAAGTCGGACTCGCACTCTTTGTCATCTGGGGCCTCACCATTGTCAATTGCTACGGTGTCATCATCGGAGGCATACTTCAGGATATCTTCAGTCTTGTCAAGCTTCTGGCGCTTGGCGCCGTCATTGCCGTGGGATTCATGAAAGCGGGAGAGTTGACGCACTTCACCACGAATTTCTGGCCGGAGGAATTTACATGGTCCTCCATGCTGGCATTCGGCGCTGCCATGCGTTACGGATTCTTCGCGTACAGCGGATGGGAAGGAGCGACTTATGTGGCAGAGGAGGTCAAGAACCCGCGCAAGAATTTACCACTGTCGATCATTCTCGGCATATCCGGTATCATCATTTTATACATCGCGGCCAACAGCGCCTATCTTTATCAGCTGCCCATGGAACGCATCCAGGGTGCCAGCTCCAAATGGGTCGCTGTGGATGCCATGAAGATGGCCATCGGGACTGTCGGAGGCGTGCTCATCTCCGTCGCCGTAATGCTCAATACCTTTGGAAACGTGAGCGCGCAGATATTGTGCAAGGCGCGAACATGGTACGCCATGGCGCGCGATGGACTGTTCATTAAATCGCTGAGCAAGATCCATCCAAAATACAAGACCCCGAACGCAGCGTTGATCGTTCAGGGCGCCTGGGCATCCGTGCTGTTGATTGGAGCGGCTTTTGCCGAACATGCTTATGAGACGATCATCGATTTTTTCTCATTCACCTCTTCGATTTTCAATGTCTCCACATTCGCCGCTATCTGGATATTGCGGCGCAAATATCCGGATGTCCCGAGACCCTATAAAACCCTGGGCTACCCGTATACACTGATCATTGTTCTTGCCATTCAGATCTGGTTTATGGTGACGACGTTGATTACGGCATTCATACCGTCGCTCCTGGGGATCGTTCTGACATCAACAGGATTGATCTATTACTATCGATATGACTTGCAAGACTGGTACAACAGAAAGATGAGGAGCCGGGGATGATCGATGATGATCAGGTCAAACGCGCCGCTGAGGCCGTGAATGAGGCGGATGCGTTGGTGATCACCGCGGGCGCGGGGATTGGTGTCGATTCCGGTCTTCCGGACTTTCGGGGCAACGAGGGATTCTGGAGAGAGTACCCGCCCATCGCACGCCTGGGGATCTCCTTTGTCCAGATGGCCAATCCGGGATGGTTCGAACAGAGACCCGCATTGGCGTGGGCATTTTACGGACATCGATTGCAGCTGTACAGGAGCACAGAGCCTCATGAGGGATTCCAGCAGCTTTTGAAACTGGGGAGTGAAAAACCTGGTTCCTACTTTGTGTACACGTCCAATGTGGACGGTCAATTCCAGAAGGCCGGATTCGATGAGACACGGATCGAGGAATGCCATGGCTCTATCCACCACTTTCAGTGTACGCTGCCATGCTGCGAGAAGATCTGGGATGCGTCGGGGATCGATGTTCACATTGATGATGTCAAATTTGAGGCAAAAGAGCCTATGCCCGTGTGCCCACATTGCAGCCGGATCGCACGGCCGAATGTGCTCATGTTCGGAGATTGGCTATGGATCTCTGATCGTACGGATAATCAGAGCAGACGGCTGCGACAATGGCTGGATGAAAGAAGACAGAACAATCATAAACTGGCGATAATCGAAATTGGTGCCGGCGAAGCTGTTCCAACTGTTAGAAGAACGTCTGAACAGATCGCTGCTATGTATGACGGCATATTGATACGCGTGAATCCACGGGATATTTCGGTACCTGAAGGTCACTGCTCAATTGCCTCCGGAGCTGCGGAGGGCATTCAGCGGCTGTATCGTCTGATATACACTTAAAGGAGTGTGAATATCATGGAAGAATTAAAAAAACTGACACTGAAAGATGTGCTGGAAAGAAGCGAAAAGCTTTTTAAAGAGAATGTTGCTATGACGAAAATCGATGGTGATCCTGTCACATATGCAGAATTCTCAGAACGTGTCAGGAACGTCTCACTTTTTTTACGGGGACAGGACATTTCAAAAGGCGACCGCGTTGCCATTCTGAGCGAGAATCAGGTCAACTGGGGCATCGCCTTCTTCTCCATCACCTCAATGGGCGCAATTGCCGTTCCTATACTGCCTGATTTTCATGCAGATGCAGTTCATCACATCCTGCGCCAC
Organism: Candidatus Zhuqueibacterota bacterium; assembly: GCA_036351795.1. Taxonomy (GTDB): domain Bacteria; phylum Zhuqueibacterota; class Zhuqueibacteria; order Thermofontimicrobiales; family Thiofontviventaceae; genus JAZBPW01. Next base: position 6,935 of record JAZBPW010000157.1, read on the forward strand.
GCCGAGTGCAAGGCGCTGTTTGTTTCGAAACGCTTGTACGAAAAGATCGAAGAAGTGAAGAGTGAGAAACTCAAGAACATTATTCTGATCGATGATTTTCACCTTGTTCTTGAAAAAGCGAAGAAGGACCGGCTCGGTGAGGTGGTTAAAGAGATCACCAAGCTTACGGAATCGGCATTGCGAAAAACGGAAAAGAAACATACGCCAGCGAAAATCGATGAAAATGATATCGCCTCGATCATTTACACATCCGGAACGACGGGACATTCCAAAGGTGTGATGCTGACGCACAAGAATATTGTCTGGAATGCCCAGGCTGTCATCAATATGGTGGATTTGACGGATAAGGAGCGTTTTCTTTCCATACTTCCGCTTTCACACACCATGGAATGTACCATAGGGTTTGTCATCCCCATTATGAAGGGATCTTGCATCTACTATTTTGATAAACCGCCGACGCCGAAATTGCTCATGAAGGCAATGGCGGAAGTAAAGCCAACGATCATGATCAGTGTACCGCTTATCATTGAAAAGATCTTCAAGACGCGTATACTGCCGAAATTGATCGGGAATTCGATGTCGCGTGGACTTTATAAATTGCCGCCTGTTCGCCGGAAACTGCATAAACTCGCAGGCAAAAAGTTGATGGAATCATTCGGAGGCGAATTGAAATATTTCCCGATCGGTGGCGCTGCAGTTGCGCCTGATGTTGAGAGATTTATGAAAGAGGCGGATTTTCCCTATGTGATCGGCTATGGATTGACCGAAACATCGCCACTG
>JAZBPW010000158.1:0-8839 GCA_036351795.1 Candidatus Zhuqueibacterota bacterium
CTCAATTCGGCGGCTCTTTTGGGAATAGGACCTCTTACCGCGTATTCCATTTCCAATATGTTTTGATTTACCGTTATATGCAACGGCTGAGATGTACTCATTGCTACTGCCTCCTCTATTGCTTTGTTGCAGAACTATTAATAATATAGTAAATAAACCTTGAAAATCAACAATAATCTTTTCTTTTTACGAAATATGTGTTGATTCATAGTTTATCGATCCCGGCTCAACATGTGGTAATAGAATCCTGAATGACAGCATGGAGGCAAGTTTGCGAAATATCGGCATCGATTATTAATCAGAAGGAAGCAAAAATGCTAATAATTTCCGAATTCAAGGATGAACCACGCGTTGACCTCCCATAGCGAACCATTGCCTGTCATTGCGATGAGGTCTTTGCCGCGAGGCAAAGAGTGGCGCGGCAATCACCAAAACTCACAATACTAATAAAATTGAGCGAAACTATATCAACACGAAGAACACGAAGGAAAAAAGAGGCATCCACGAATTGCACGAATGCGCACGAAAGATATCATGGCGAAAGGAACAGCGGAAAAAAGCGTCCGGTGGTGTCATTCTGGGATTGAATGAAACGTGCCTGAAGAATCTTTGCCACTGAATTAAAAGTATTCTATTCAGATGTAGTCCATCTTGAAGGTGGCCTACATCTGGCAATTGCAAATATTCTCTGTGTGCTCCGTGGCTCGGTGGCTAAAATGTGTTCAGTGGTAGAGATCCTTCGCCAGCGTAAACGCTGTCTCAGGATGACATTGGTTTTTATTTTGAGGTTTCCAATGATTTTTTCATCCGTTCAAATCAGTCTGATCCGTTCGATCCGCGTTCTATCCGGCTTATCCTGTTATCCTGTCTGATTTTCTCTCTGTGGCAAATATTAGTGGAACTTTTACTCGACTATTGCGACTAATTAGGACGATAAAACAATTATTTATATATGAATTCGAATACTAAAAATATACTGTTGCTCACGGCAGGTGTGTTGTTCCTGGCACTGTTCATTGGTCATCCATTCTTGCATAACCACGAAGCAGACATGCATGATCATCACGACTGCCCGGCATTTCAAATTCAGACCAGCCTTGTATTGTACACAATATGCTTCTATTTGATCTTCCTGTTCCTGCTGTGGCTCAGTGTACGCATTACCATATATGACATACCTTTCAAAACGTCCTTTCTACAAACAAGCACGCTGGAACGCGCGCCTCCATTGTAGGACCTGACATTCCTGGTTGTACTGTTTCCAATTTCAAAATATTATTTGGATTCTCTATCAATGGAGGTTACGATGTTTAAGCATATCTACCGGTTCAGCATCGTTCTATTTATATTGGTCCTCGCCATCTACGGATGTGACAAAGACAATCCCGTAGGAGCTGAGGATAATGATGACGGACATGCTGAAGCTGAAGGATTGATTATAAAGAACAGCGGCGTGGAGATTGTCCGCTATGAAAATGGTGAGGTTACCGGTGAAATAGAAGTCGAAGAAGGTGAGCTGAGCGCCTTACTGTTTGTGAAGTTTATTAATGCTGACGCTGAATTATTTGTGCCCGAGGGTGGTCATCACTCTTTGCAATGGGAAATTGCCGATACGTCTGTCGCTGATGTTATACGACACGAGGGCGAAGATTGGGAATTTCACATTCTTGGCAAAGAACATGGTGAAACGACCATCGTGTTGAAATTATTTCATGGTGATCACGCGGACTTTGTATCCAAACCAATTCCGATCCATGTGCATGGCACTAAGATGAATGACGGGCATTTTGATTTCAACTCACCGGATATTTCCGTCGAGGTAACACAACAATGAAAATAAAGGCAGTAAATTTTCTGACGGCCATGCTTGTCATGGCCGTCAACCTGCTGAATGTGCTTAACTGCAGTGCAATGATTGCATCTCCGGCAGCGCTCCCTGGTCCGGTTGGTTTCCTTGCGGGCAATGTCATCGATGCCAGGACTGAAGAGCCAATTGCCTGGACATATATTCTCATTGAAAATATCAATGTATGGGAGTCAACAGGTGAGGATGGTCTGTTTCACTTTGAGAATCCTTTGCCGGTTGGCCAATATGTGATCAAAACCTATCGATTTGGCTATCAGGAATCACTGTTTGATGTGAGTGTCAGCGCGAATGACACCGTGCATATACAACTTGGATTGTCCAGTTCACCTGTCATGGGCAACACCGTGGTTGTCGAGGCTGAGAATGCAACCTATGTATCAGAACTGCAGCGTCCTGATGTATTGGTCAGCGGTCGCAAATTACAGCAGAATCTGGGGCAAACGATTGCCCAGACAATTGATTATGAACCCGGCGTCGCGCAGCGCACCATGGGACCGGCGCCTGCTCGTCCGGTCATTCGAGGTTTGAGCGGTGACCGTTTATTGATATTGGAAGATGGCGAACGCACCGGTGATTTGTCCGCAACATCTGCCGACCATGCGGTTGCAATTGAGCCCATGACGACGGAACGAATCGAGGTCATTCGTGGTCCTGAGGCGATGATCTTTGGCTCCAATACACTCGGGGGCGTTGTGAATGTCGTGCGTGGCTATATTCCTAACCACACTCCCCATCGCGTTACCGGGACGGTGAGTTTACAGGGTGAGTCCGTCAATTCTGGATATTCAGGTGGCGCAAATCTGACGATTCCCCTGAGTCCGTTCGCGCTTCGCATGGATGGCAGCTACCGCCGTGCGGGTGACATTCGAACGCCATTGGGAACCATGCTGAATACATCCTCCGCTACAGCGAATGCATCGATGGGAATCAGCTATATTTCGGGTTGGGGGCACCTTGGTGTCGCCGGAAGCGCTTACAATTCAGAGTATGGTATTCCCCCGGATCCGCTGGGAGGACACCCGAGCGGCGTCAACATCGATCTGGAACGACAACACCTTGAGTCGCGTGCGGAAATTGTATCCCCACATCTGTTATGCGACCGCATCGAACTGCATCATACATATTCGCGATATTATCACGCGGAACGCGAAGCAAGCGGCGACCTGGGAATGGAATTTGGAGTCGTGACACATACATTGTCCAGCGCTCACCATCTGAAGCAGGTCGGAAAGCTGAAAAATGGAAAATTCGGAATCCGGGGTGAACATCGTGATTTTGCATCGGGTGGATTAACGTTTACACCGGCGTCCAGGGAACTGTCGCTGGCAGCGTATATGTACCAGGAGGTTGAACTGGGCAAGTTGTCGCTGAATGGAACAGTACGCTTTGATTATAAGCAGGTCACACCGAACGAAACGCGGTCTTCGCGTCTTGTCGGGAAGATCCGCAAGCGTCGTTTTTGGGATGTCTCCGGATCTATGGGCGTGCTGTACGATCTTACGAAAACCATGGTTTTGGGTGCGTCCATAATGCGGACTTTCCGGGCACCTGGAGTCGAGGAGCTGTTTTCGGAAGGACCTCATCTGGCGGCATACGCTTATGAAATTGGGCAAGCTGATTTGCGAAAAGAGAACGGATTGGGTGGCGAGGTTTTCATGGATCTGAAACATGCCCGGGGAGATATCCATATCGCATTATTCCGTAATGATATCCATGGTTATATTTTCCCGGAAAATACAGGCGATCTGAGCAGGCGACGCGCAGATCTCTTTGTCTATCAGTATGTAGGCAAACATGCATTGATGCACGGAATAGAGACCTCATTCAACTGGCAGCTTTCACCGGCAGTCTCGGCGAATGGATCCGTCAGCTATGTCCAAGGGGATCTGACCGAAGACGATGTGCCAATACCCAGAATCCCGCCATTGGAGGGAAAGGTTCGGCTTGCATACAGGTTAGGGCAGCTCGAGATGGGCATGACGACGCGCGCCGGCTCAAAACAAGACCGGTTGGGAGAATTTGAACAGGCAACTGATGGCTATGTAGTCCTTGATTTTGGAGCGCAGTATCATTTTTCCAGCCGCTCATTTTTACATACTTTTTCATTGAGCGTCAATAATGTTGGAGATACTGAGTACCGGAAACATCTGAATCGTGTCAAGGAGATCATGCCCGAACCGGGCCGGAACGTAAAGCTGTTGTACAAAGTATTTTTCTGATTGTAAATCTATCTTTAACTTCAGCAAAGAATGAACGAATATGGACATTCCAATATAATTCCCTTGATATTTTCATCAGAATTGTGTATATAAAAATATGATAATGTCGTTGATCAGGAACTGCTGTCCCTGGGACTAACAGAGTACAATTTTATGTCATTCATCAACAGAAAAAGACATATTTTCGCACAGATCATTCTTATGGCAATCGTGTGCGAATTTCTTTTGCCCTCAATAGCTTTCTGCGGCCATTTCGATATTCACAAGAAGGGTGAGCAGGCGCATCAGCTACGATCAAGTTCTTGCAGCTGTGACGACTCCTCGCAATGTGATGGCGATACAGATGCGGATAAGAACCATTGTGATCATAGTTATTGTCATTGTCTGTGCTGTGCCAAAGTACTACATAAAACCTCACAGTTTGATATCGAAAATATCCTGCAGCAACATCCATTTCATCTGTTTGAATCGCATATCTGCGAATTGCAGCACCCTGACAAAGTTTTTCACCCCCCCAATCATTGATCTCATTTTATAAGATTTCTCTAATAAAACAAGCAGCGACAAACCGGGTTGGTATCACGCACGGTTGAACAGTGTTGTATTGATCGGAAGCGACCGGGAATCCGTTTTCCGATTCAGACTTTTGAGCGACGCATGTGAGCATTCCTTTTTTGAATGGTTTGTTCGGTCTGCCAAGATTCATCTACAATGATATAGGAGAATTATAATGAGATTAATTTACAGGATGGCAGTATTGGGAATCAGCATGATTGCGATCTTGATCTTGCACAATGCATCAGGATACGCACAGAACCCGGGTCACCATCATCATTTTCGGGGAAAGGTGATGGGGATCGAACAGCACGAAAGCCATCAGGATACTGTCGCGCTGATTGGCGCGAATGTGTATTGGCTGGGAACATCCATTGGGACTACCACTGACAGCGAGGGCCGTTTCCACCTGGATAAACCAAATATTGACGAATTAAAGCTGATCATCAGTTACGTGGCTTTCGCGAATGATACATTACATATTCATGCACATGATGAATATGCCGCTATCTACCTGACAGACATCAGATGGTCGGAGAAAGTCGTGGCAACTGCGAAGTATCCGAATATCCTGAATGCATCAGAAGATGTGCGGAATACGCAAAAGATCACCAAATCGGGTCTGCGCACGCTGGCGTGCTGTGATCTTTCGGAAAGTTTTGAAAATACGTCAGCGGTGGATGTGGAACGAGCCGATGCCATCAGCGGCGCCAAACGCATCAAGATGCTGGGATTGGCAGGATTCTACACGCAGATTCTCGAGGAAAAGAAACCGGTGATCCGTGGCCTGGTATCCCCGTTCGCGCTGGATTATATTCCGGGGTACTGGATGGAGTCCATCGATATTTCCAAAGGCACGGCTTCAGTGATGACGGGCTACGAATCCACCACCGGTCAGATCAATGTAGAACTCAGGAAACCGGAGACTGACGATCCGGCGTTTCTCAATGTATATCAGAACAGCCTGGGAAAAACAGAAATGAGCCTGGGCGCTTCCCATCAGTTGAATGAAAATCTCAGTTCCATGCTTTTGATGTACGGTAACCGGAATCGTATTCGTCACGAAGGAAACAAAGACACCTTTCTGGACATGCCGTTGATCAGCCATTTCAATGTGATGAACCGGTGGAAACTGCAATCGACCAATGCTGTGGATGGACAGCTGGGGATCAAGGCGATATATGACAATCGTGACGGAGGTCAGTCCGGATTTGATTTTGATGAGCCAGAGCAGAAACCAGGTCTCTATGGATTCAATACAAAAACAACGCGTGTCGAGGTCTTTGCCAAAGCCGGAAAAGCGCTTGATAAGAACGCGAACAGAAGTATAGGACTCATCGTTTCTGCCTTTAACCATGATAACGAAGCCTTTTGGGGAATGAAAACGTACTCGGGAAAGGAAAAGAGTTTTTACAGCAATCTGATTTATCAACAAACGACAGGCGCTCATAAAATTGCCGCCGGAGCCAGTATCGTTTTCGATGGTATTGATGAGATCTTGAATAAGGTGCTTTATGAACGGACTGAAAAGGTTCCGGGTGCGTTTGTTGAATATTCCTGGATGCCGCATAATAATCTAACTGGTGTTGTGGGATTTCGTTATGATCGTCACAATTTGTACGGTGATTTTTACACACCCAGGTTTCATCTGAGATATTTATGGTCGCCCTCGACAACGCTTCGATTGTCCGCGGGAAAGGGCTATCGCAGTCCACATATCTTCACTGAAAACCATGTGATTCTGGCAAGCTCGAAAGAGCTGAACATCGTGGAGACGCCGAAGGCGGAAGAAGCCTGGAATTACGGTTTTCAATTCATCTCCGATTTTGACCTGGGAGAGAATCATCCGGCGACGTTTATGATCGATCTTTACAGAACCACGTTTGTGAACAGGGTGATTGTGGATACGGAACAGGATGTGGGCAAGATATATATCTATAATCTCGATGGATCATCTTATTCGAACAGCGTGCAAACAGAACTCCAAATGACTCTATACAAGGGACTGCAAACAACCCTGGCATGGCGCTGGAATGATGTGAAAAATACCATTAACGGTCAGTTGCTGGATCAGCCACTGAACAATCGCCACAAGGGTTTGATCGTGTTTTCCTATAACACGCGAGACGATAAGTGGCAATTTGATTTCACCACGCAGTTGAACGGCAGAACGCGGTTGCCCAATACGTCAATGAATCCCGAAGTTTACAGAATGGACGACTATTCGCCGCGGTATGCGCTGTTATTTGGCCAGATAACACGTAAATTTAATATGTTGGAGTTCTATATCGGTATGGAAAATATCACCAATTTCAGGCAGACTGATCCGATTCTCGCATGGCAGGATCCGTATGGGCCCTATTTTGATGCGTCTCTGATCTGGGGGCCGGTGACCGGACGGCGGGTGTATGCCGGAATAAGAGTGAATTGATATTCAGTGCTTGATGATGGGAACATTCTTTATCCAGTGAGGTGCTGGCACGTGAGTGATACGATCATCAAACCGATGGACCGGAAAATATGAATGTGATAAAAGATCCGGAATAATCAGATAAAATGATTTAACGCGAACGAATGATGAGGCATGGGGGGTGAAGTGGGCTGCCGGGGAATTCGGTCGAAGCCAGCTGGATTTAGCCGTCCAGCCGAAGGTTTTGGAGCCTCTCGATCATGTAGCGAAAGTGTGAGAATGGACATTCCATTGGAACCATGTCATCCAGAGCCGAAATAAAACCGCCCTGCTGGATGAGCGGCATGAGGCGATCTATTTCATTGTCAATTGCTTTTGGTCCGGAAAGAACTGCCTCTTTGGATATATTTCCTCCCAACAGAAGGCGGCGTCCGTACTTTCTGCGCAGTTCTATGGCGTCCATGCCTGCCATTCGTTCCAGCGGCCAGGTGCAATTGAATCCATGCTCCAGCATGTCCGGCAGCAGTTCACCCAATTGTCCGGCACTCCATTGGCAGATGACCGGTACGTTGGCTTCCCGCAACATCCGGATGATGGGATCCTGCCAGGGATACCAGAACTTTTCATAGATCTCCGGAGATATCAATGGACCGTTCTTTCCGGCCAGGTCTTCCGCAAACAGAACGAAATCAATCTTTATGGCATCCAGTATGCGCGGAAGTGTGGCGAGAATTAGCCGGCTACCGTGCGAAAAGATATCGTGAATGAGGTCCGGTTCATCATGGAAAGCTGTCAAAAAACGTTCCATGCCCATGGTGTAGAAACCAAAGCGAAAAAAGAACGGAAAGAGACAGATACCCACAGGATTTACCGACGTGTTGAATCGTTTTACATTGGATGGAGTGAGAATGTCCGTCAGACGTTCCGGTGAGTGGGGGGCCAGTCTCTCCTTATAGCGTTCCCAGTCATTACGAGTCTTTATTGGATGATCGATGTGACCATAAAATGTAGTCGGCGCTGATTTATCTCTCTTCTCAGTCGTTCCAAGAGCTGTTGTTGTGACCAGATATTGGCTATCCTCGGAGATCACTTTTTCTTCGAAGGCCGGAATCGGGTGCAGACCGATATTGCCGATCTGTACAAGCTGCGCCATCCCGAGAAAACTTTCGGGTGTCTCTCCCTGTGGAAGACCTTCATTATGCCAGCGTTGGATGGCGGATAGTTCGAACGGCTCCAGCGCCATCACAGGCAGACGGTCTACCGGTTCATGGCGCATGATTTTCAGAAAACGTTCGCGATTGTTCATATGTCGATATTATTTGTTCTCTTTTTATATGTGATTTACAGTAGCAGAGAGAGCAAACGCTTAATCCTTGAAATCCCATATCGGACTCGCTGCTCCGGCGGAAAAGACCTCCTCTACATAGCATCCGGTCTGAGGCGCCGGCTCCGCACTGCCCTCGATCTCCCCGTTATCCGCGATACGATAACAGAGCACGCTGTGCCATTGTCTGTCTTTCAAGATGTAATGGAATTGGAAGATATCGATAAACGAGGTTAAAGTCAAGAAAACAATGCGCTGCTACAGAAGAATCTCACCACGGCATTCAACCTTTTCATCAAGGGCTTGGAGTGCAGGCCATTTAATGATTTCAATCCGGGATTTATACATGTATCTCTTTTTGCCACAAGGAAAAATTAGGCAGAATAGCAGGGATCATGGGATATTTTATTGCGTTGGAATAATGTTTGGTGACAAGGTGTCGCACACCTTGGAGGTGTACGACA
>JAZBPW010000159.1:0-6577 GCA_036351795.1 Candidatus Zhuqueibacterota bacterium
CTTTGCCACCATGTAGGAATAGGCAAGTTTTCCTCCAAAATAACCGCTGAATGTTTTCTGTACGGCGATTTCCAGTCCTTTTGAGTCCGCATACGGAAGATTGACGAACTGTGTAAAGCCATCGTCCAGTGCCTTGCTATCCGTGGCCAGAAAAGTTTTCGTGTCTACCAGATCAAATATTTCCTTTGAAAAATATGTGACTGAGGTGACGACGTCATCACGGTAAGTCTTTCGGTAGCTGATCTCCCACGCGCGCGTATGCTCCGGTTTCAGATCCGGATTTCCAACAAGCACCCGATGCCCTTTCTTCAAGTCGATGTTCAAGCCGGAGTACATATATTCGAACAAAGGCACCTGAAAAAATATCCCATAGTTTAGGAAGACGAAGCTGTTTTCGCTCAGCGGCATGGCAAACCCAAGACGAGGACTCAACTGATGCTTCAGTTCTGCATTTACTCTGTCAGTAACCTCCTGCTCGAATTCATCGCCTGTCGTGGGTATCCACTCGACTACCGGTCTGTCCGCGCGCGGATCCAGGAAATCGTATCTGAGTCCAAGGCTCAATAACTCCTTGCCCGAGAATTCGATCTTGTCCTGAAAATAGAGAGCGCCTTTGCGGGGATAATAGACATAATCCGTGCTGTAGTCCAGCAAGGGTTTATCAATGAGTGGTTTCCCGAAATAGGATACCTGAGGTTCGTACTTGACGAGATCCGTGTTGATGCTGAAGTGCTCAAATTCACCGCCTATTTTAATCAGGTGCTTGTCTGAGATCTGGCTTGTCAGGTCGAGTTTCGCAATGTAGCGCGTCTCCGACGCATCGCTCCACCAGAGGCGTGAACCATCCATCACATACTGAAGGTAAAAATCGTATTGAAATGGATCGCCCAGATCCAGGTCATTCTTATTCTCTGGACCAATGTGGGAATCAATAGCATACCGGCTGACATTGAATGTGTAGAATGTCGATTTTGAGATATTATGCGAAAGAAATGCGGACAGCAAAAGTGATTGCCGGTCTTGTGGAGGCAGGCCATCGAGGTTATACCGCCATCTGAACTCATACTCCTTCCAGTCTTTGTATGAGTACAGGGATTGAACCCAGAATCGCATATCCTTCGAAATATGATAATCCAGCTTACCCAGCAGATTGATATCCTTTTTCATCGGGGATGAGTGAAAGTGTTGTAAGTCCTGCCACCACCGTGAATCAGACAGAATGACATTACCTGTAAAAAAATACTTCAGTGTCTGTTTTTTCATCGGACCACCGGAGAGGATCTCGATCTCCGTCATTTTGCTGTTCTCAGTCCCACCCCAGAAATAGTCATTGTCCGCACGAAATTGCAGAGATAGGTTTTCTTCACCGCGTTTTGTGATAACATTGACGACACCGGAGAGCGCGTTTCCGTACTCAGCATCAAAACCGCCGGTCTGAATGCTGATCTCCTGGATAGCGCTTTTGGGCAGATCACTGCCGGCGCCGCCGGCGACAGCCTGCTGTATCGGCAGTCCATCTACCAGGTAGAGGACTTCAGTCTTGCGCCCGCCACGAATATGTCCCCCGGCAGCGACCCCCGGTTGAATTTCCATGACATCCTGAAAATTATCGATCGGTAGCTGTGCGATCTCCACCTCACTCACTTCATGCGTGGATCCGACCACATCGGTTCGTATGAGCGGTTTTTCCGCGATGACGATCAGTTCATCCATCTCAATCGCCTCTGGCGGTAGTTTGACATTCAACCTGGAACGTAAATTCGGGAGTACGACAAATTCCTGAATAGTCAGCTGATGATAGCCAATCATTGAAAATTTTATATCGTATTGTCCCGCCGGCACGTTATAGATCTTGAAAATACCTTCGTCATCTGTTGCGGAACCGAGCTTCGTGCCGGCAACGATCACATTGACGCCGATAAGCGGTTCACCGGTTGTTTTGTCACTCACATTCCCTTCAATGATGCCACTCGTACCAGCGGCTGCAATATTCGCGAATAGAATAAAAAAGAGAAGCAGGGAGGATGCGTGCTTTGTCATTTTACACTTGCCTTTCCGTCGGAATAGTTCGATATGGATACCTGTTTAAGAGTACTATTTGTCGTAATAGTACTTAATATAAAGATATGTGAGATTGCTTATGATCATCTGATTGTTTTCGAACAGCCTGATCTGCGTTTTTTCATCGAACAATGTCGGTATCATATATGCCGATGCCGCCGTAAGTCGTACCGATCCACATTTTATTATCTTGGTCAAATTTAATCACGCTGATGTTATTGTCAGGTAAGCCTGAATTGTTTTTTTTGTATAGTGTCCATTCCTCACCATCGTAATGCACGAGTCCGCCCTGATATTGTGACAGATCAGGATCGTATTTCGTACCTATCCAGACATTTGTGTCATCTACAGCAATGCATTGAACCGGTCCGTCAAGTCTGATTCCGTCTATAGGGAATTCAGTCCATATGTTATTGTCGTATTTCGCGAGACCGATCTCAGTGCCGGTCCATTTGTTATCAAAATCGTCTATGCATATATCATTTACTTGTTCACCCAGAATATTTGAATGATTTTTATCATAGACTTGCAATGTATTCGAATTGAACTTCAGGAAAAATCCGGATGTTGTACCAATCCAATTGCTTCCATAAGTATCGATTGCGAGAGCCGTGATGTGATCCTCTGGCATGTCCGTGTTCTCAGTTGAGTAGTGGGTCCATGTGTTGCCGTCAAAAAGGGTGATGCCGGTTCTTGTGCAAATCCATTTTCTATTGAGCTGATCAACAGTGATAACTGTGATATAATCATTCACCAGTTCGGAATTATTCGTGTTCAGTTGCTGCCAGGATATTCCGTCAAAACGAATAAGCCCATCACCATCTGTGCCGATCCACAGCACATTGAAAAAATCAAATGCCAGGGAATTTATATATTTTACAGGTATATCTGGCTGCAATTGTTCGAAGACATACCAATCACTGTCGTCGTACATCGCTAAACCACCACCATAGGTTCCAATCCATTTTCTGTCCTGCGCATCAATGACGATCGATGTGATCCTGTCATGGGGCAGTGGAGAATTTCGTGTACTCAGTGTCTCCCAACCTTTGGTGTGATCATTCGTTCCGGTAGTTGGTGCGGTGGACTGATTCTTGTCACATGATAGAACAATTGATGACGTGATCATTATTAGAATGAAAGACGTATATCTGAACATTTTGTTTCCACAATATGAGATGAATTTTCGATTATATATCGGGCGAATCGCAATCATTCGATCAACACCATCCGTACATTTCTGATAGAAGTCTCAGAGCGGAATGAGGCAAAATAGATACCAGAGGAGACCACATGTCCTGTATGATCCCGACCATTCCAGTTGATTTCATACGTTCCCGGCGTATGCTGGTGATTTGTCAGCAAATCTATAACCTTTTCTCCCCTTATGTTGTATATTGATGCATTCAGATAACAGAAGGTCATCACCTCATACCTGATATGTGTACCTGATCGAAGAGCTTTGTGGGTTGATCCGGTTGTCGAAAAGGGATTCGGATAGCTGCGCTCCAATACGAAGTTATCAGGCGCAATAGTGGTGAGGTCATTTTTATCAATGCCTGTGAAACGTTGTCCGAACAGACAATATACTTTGCCGTGCGCATCGCATTCCGGTGCACTCATGAGTATATCCTGCAGTGCATCGCCATCGAAGTCACCTGTCCGCACGCTGTGTCCAAGAAATCCGGAGCTTGTTTCGCCGAATACAGCGATTTCGGCCTTTCGTGCATGAAGATCGATTGTCTTGTCTTGTGAGAAGAAATCCGAAATAAGAAATGCTGCTCCTGCCGAATTTCTATCCCCGTATGAATGCTGAGACGCGCCGATGAGCAGATCCTGATGGCCATTTCCATCCAAGTCTGTGATGTCAAGACTTGACCCTAAATTTGAGCTTCTGGACGGTCCTGTGATTGTGAGTGCGGGGGTGACAAGATCCAGATCGACCAATATTTTGTCGTGAATTGTCCTTCCGGAAAACACATAAACGGCTCCCGCATCTATGAGGCTGTCCCTGTTTACCTGTGGCGCGGAAATGATGAGATCACCGTATTGATCATCATCGATGTCACAGGAAAAGATGGAATAGCCCAACCATCCTCTGCGTTCATCACCAAGGATCGTGATGTCTGGGCTTGACACATGTAAATCGATGATATGAGGGAGTCCTTGCTTCATGAAAACGACATACACCTCTCCTGCATCAGCGATAACGTTTGGTACAGGTGTATCTGCCTTATGCGCGCAAATAATGACATCATCATTTCCATCTCTATTGATGTCGGTGCAAGAAATTGCACGGCCGGAAAAATCGTTGGGGTCATTACCGTAGATCACATGGCCATCGAATTCGTTTTGTAAATCGATAGCTCCTGTTGATGGCATATTCGTAGAATTCACAATCACATATGTTGCACCACTGCAAACGCTGTTGGGGCTGTCCACTCCATCTGCACCAATGATAAAATCTTTGCGACCGTCGTTGTTGATATCCCCGCTTGCAAGTGATACTCCCAAATGGTCACCAGAGTTAGCGCCGTAAAAAACCAGGTCCGCCGATTCAAGCGGATTTTCGATGACTCCGGATAGTCTTTGTGATCCTAAAAACAGATACGCGATACCGGCTTTGGCCCGCTCTTCCGGATTGGCGAAGGGTTCCGATATGAAAATGTCCTTAATGCCATCGGAGTTAAAGTCATCTGTTTCTAAATTTATCGCAAATTTTCCAGCGGAATCAGCGCCAGAGATGGTGACATCAGGATTGTCAATATCGAGATCGATTGATTTTTGAGCCTTGGGACATCCGAAGATTATGTAGATGTGCCCCACAGTTCCATTATTCATGGATTCCGGTACACCGATCACGATGTCGTCAAATCCATCGCCGTTCACATCACCAAAAGCCAGGCCCTCGCCTGTATTGGCGTCACTGCTTTTTCCCGAAACTGTTATGTCCGGAAAGTTCTCTGAAAGATCAAATGTCAGTACCTGTGAGTGTGTGGAAATCGCACAAAAAAAAGCCATTAACAGAATAATGGCTTTAATCATTTCAATGAGCTTGCAGTTCATGGGATACTCCCATCAACGAATAATGAATAGTGAAAAAATCGGAATTAAAATCGTCCTCTTGATAACGCATCCATGTAATCATAGTTTTTGATTTCACCCATCAAATCCGAATGTATCAGGCGGTAATCTCCACGTCCTTCAAGATCACCGAAAACGAACACAACGCCTCCCTCGAGTTGATCGTAGCGCCAGATCTCATGGGGATACAGATTGGATTCGTTTGGATGTCTTTCGATGTCCGAGGGGGTACCGTAGATGATATAGACACGCCCCCGGTCGGAATGCCATCCATCTCTCATAAATGAGCGGAAGTTCGCATTTGCGTATTCAATTCTTTTTTCATATTCCTGGCGATATTCATTTATCTCTGTTGCAGGATCAGGATCCCGCATTCGCCAGAACTGGAACAGGAATTGTTGTTTGCCGCTAAGATTATCCAAACTTTCCCATATCGACTTGAGTTCACGATCCATCAAATAATTTGCAGTTTCGTATTCATATTGGATTTGAGCAGAGTCCATATCCATGAAAATGTTTGGAATGTATTGAAAGGCGCTATCCGAAGCTGTCTTTTCTGTGAAAATCTGCCCCTTTTGATAAATGTAAAACTTTTTATTTACTGAGGCCATTCGATTATCGTTCATGTCCTTGATGTCGACATTGAGCAGATAGGCTCCTGCGTCGAGTCGTCCCACGTTAAGCATGCCAAATTCCACGCTGGGATCGACGGCATGTTGTTTGTGAACGGATCTGGGACGCGGACTATCTAACGTAGCGCCATCTTCATCGGCAATATAATAGTCCAGTTTGTAACCGTTCGGCGCCAATGCTGTGGACATGTTGTACATTTCGAGATAAAAGAACAGTGCCGGGTTATCGCTGCTGAAAATAAGACTTGGATTCGGCACGACGACGAGGGTGTTTTTGTAAAAGGGTGAATCCTTTGCTTCCGGATTTTGTGATATTGACGTCGCCAGTTGCACATCGCTCAGGTAAACGTTTTCCTTGTCCGGTGCATGAAGTGTGAGTGACCATTCGAGGCTGTCTACATTGGTCTGATTATGAATGTCCTGGATGATCAGTCTGAATGTATAATCATCCGGATCGAAATTGAAGCGAACGAGGTCAACAATGAGCCCGACATCCCTGGTTTCAGATTCCGTTTGCAGCATGCGCTGGTTTTTCCACGCGTATTGATTGATGAACGCTGCGTCCTGGAATATTTTAAGCTGTCCAAGAGTGGTGCCGATGTATTTATCGCTTTCATTGACAAATGTGATCTTGTTTTGCAGAAAGTCATAATAGATCTCAAGCATCAGCTGCTCGTCGTCATATTGAAATGCAGCCCAGTCAACATTGAGCCGTATTTGGGGCTCTTCGCTGTGCAGAGCGTTGACAGATATGAGAGCTGCCATCACGTACAGCAGTGTAAGTAGTTTTTTCATGCGTA
>JAZBPW010000160.1:0-17144 GCA_036351795.1 Candidatus Zhuqueibacterota bacterium
AAAAATCTCTCAGATTTCTTCGAAAAAGCTTGCAGGCTCGGTCTGGTCAAGTGTTCTACCGATAATGGCGCAGGGGGGTTGTCGTCCTCTGTCGGAGAGATGGCGCAGTTGAGTGGAGGTGCGGAAATCCACCTGGACAGAGTGCCGCTGAAATATTCCGGTCTGAAACCCTGGGAGATCTTTGTCTCGGAATCCCAGGAACGCATGAATCTTGCCGTCGAACCACAACACCTCGACGAACTTTTGACACTGGCTGAAAAATACGAGGTTGAAGCCACTGATATCGGTAGTTTTACTTCATCCGGATTTCTTGATGTGCGCTATGGAGAGAGACGGGTCGCCTATCTGGACCTGGAGTTTCTTCATGACGGCGTGCCGCAGAAGACAATGGTTGCCGAATGGAAAAAACCAGATGTTGATGAGCCCGATATTCCGGATGAGAAGAATTACAACGATATTCTACTCAAGCTGTTTGGAAGTCTGAACATCTGTTCTCGCGAAGAGATCATCCGGAGGTATGACCATGAGGTCAAAGGGAAAACCATGATCAAGCCCCTCATGGGTTCAAACGGTGCCTGTCCACAGGATGCCGCAGTTATGCGCCTCAACTTTGAATCCTTTCAGGGGATTGCCATTTCAAATGGTATTGTGCCCCAATATGGCGATATCGACGCTTACCATATGTCGGCAGGCGCATTCGATGAGGCAGTACGGCAAATCATCGCCGTTGGCGGAAAGTTGCCCGATCCCGGTCATCCGGATGCTGGTTTCTGGTCTGTGAACGACAATTTCTGTGTGCCGGACTCCGCCTATCATGAAAAGACCAATCCCGACGGAAAATACAAACTGGCGCAGCTCGTGCGCATGTGCCAAGCCTTGTTCGACATGGCGACGGAATTCAACATCCCCATGACCTCAGGCAAGGACAGCATGAAGAACGATTTTGTAAAAGAGGGCGTGAAAATATCAGTACCACCGACTATTCTCTATTCAATGGTTGCAAAGGTCGATGATGTACGAAAAACCATGACATCGGACTACAAAAGTCCGGGTGACCTGATCTATCTCATCGGTAAAACCCGGGATGAGCTCGGTGGTTCCGAGTTTTACAGGTTGCACGGAAAACTTGGGGCACACGTCCCAGTGGTCAGGAAGACGGATGCAATCGCGATCTATCGTAAGATGATGGCAGCCAATGATGAGCAGTTGATTGCGTCATGTCACGATATATCGAATGGTGGAATGGCTATTGCGCTAGCGGAATCGGCATTCGGCAATAAACTCGGCGTGGATATTGAGCTCGAGAGAGGGGATCTCAGCCTGAACGCGATCCTTTTCTCTGAGTCTCATTCACGCTTCATCGTTTCGATCGCTCCCGATAACAGAGATGCATTCGAGACACTGATGGGTGCGCATTGTACATTTTTAGGGTCGGTCACCGAAGACCCGGTCATCAGTATAAAGATGGGTGTAGAGAGCATCGTAAACATTGAAACAAGCCGCTTGCTCAACGCCTGGAAGAATGGATTGAAATTTTAACTCATCATTTGGGAAAAGCATGGTAAAGTCTCTCGTACTCACAGGTTTTGGTATCAATTGCGAAGAGGAGATGGCTGCTGCCTATAAAATGGCGGGCGCCGAAGCCGACATCGTCCACATCAATGAAGTACTTGGCGAAAGTTGCTCTATTCATGACTATCACATCTTGAACTTTCCCGGAGGTTTTTCGTTTGGCGATGATCTTGGATCCGCAAAAGTGCTTGCAAACAAGCTGAAGTACAGAAAAATGAAGAGCGGGAGACTCTTTTTCGATGAGATTGAGCGCTTTCTCGGCGATGGAAAGTACATCTGCGGTGTATGCAATGGATTTCAACTGTTGGTGAAGACAGGACTTTTGCCCAATGTCAATGGGAGGACGGAACAGGAAGTCTCTCTCTCTTATAACGACTCAGGTAAATTCGAAGACAGGTGGTGTCATTGCAGGGTCAATTCCGATGCGAAGACACCCTTTTTAGACGGAATCAAGGACATCGATCTTCCTGTTCGTCACGGGGAGGGTAAACTGGTCATCGCGGGGGACGAAGTCACCGCTCAAATCATTTCGAAGCGGTTGAATTGCCTGAGCTACAGTGATGATGAAGGAAATCCAACCATGGAGTATCCCGACAATCCAAACGGTTCGGAGATCTCTTGCGCGGGACTGACAGACAGTACGGGGCAGATTTTCGGACTCATGCCTCATCCCGAGGCCTTTTTATCCATTTACAATCATCCAAACTGGGGACAGATCAAGAGAAACCGTCCGGAGCAGTCCGAAAAAGGCGATGGTCTGAAAATATTTACAAATATTGTTAATCATTTGAATAGAGGATTGTGATGGTCAAGATAAGAAGAGTACTGATCAGCGTTTTTGATAAGACAGGCATTGAGAGCCTTGCACAAACCCTGTCTTCTCTTGGGTGTGAAATCATCTCCACCGGTGGAACAAAACGCGTGCTTGAAGAGGCGGGCATAAAAGTGAGGGATATCTCCAGCGTCACGGGAAATCCGGAAGCCTTTGACGGACGCATGAAAACCATCTCATTTGAAATTGAATCCGCATTGCTGTTTGACCGGGGAAAAGACGCTGACGAGGCGTTGAAGCTGGGGATTCAGCCGATTGATATGGTGGTTTGCAATTTATATCCGTTTGAAAAGGTGAAGCGCGAGGGGGCATCTCTCGATGTTTTGATAGAAAATATTGATATCGGCGGACCGACAATGATACGCGCCGCCGCGAAAAATTACAAATACGTGACTGTGGTCACGGACAGTCATGACTACGATGCCATTATCCGCAGCCTTAATGAATACAATGGCGCATTGGACGAAAAAACCCGGTTCAACCTGATGCGCAAGGCGTTCAACCATACCGCGGATTACGATGCCATGATCGCCGACACGATGAACTTTCAGGGCGGAGAGATCTCGTACCGGCTCGCGTTCGACCGCGGAATAACGCTTCGATACGGTGAAAATTCTCATCAGCAAGCGGTTTTTCTCAGAAGCAGGGATAACGGCAAGTCATTGTATGACATGGAACAGCTGCACGGCAAGGAGCTGTCTTATAACAATATTGTCGACATTTACGGCGCTGTTGAGGCTGTTAAGGATCTTAAACGTTCCGGATGTGCCATTATCAAACATACGAATCCCTGCGGATTATGTGACGGTGCGGATCAGAGCCGTGTATTCGAACTCGCCTGGGCCGGCGATCCGGTCTCTGCCTATGGATCTGTAATCGCTTTCAACCGAACGTTGGAAAAAGATACCGCAGAGTTTCTGCAACTCGATAACGAAGACAAAATGAAACGTAAATTCATTGAAGTCACCATTGCGCCGGATTACACTCCGGATGCACTGGAATACCTGATGAAGAATAAGAATTTACGTGTCATTAAATTCGATCCATCTGAGCTAAGGCAGAAATCAGAGATGAAATTCCTTTTCAATTCATTGCTATTTCAATCGGTAGACGATTCACTGATCAATGAACTTGATATCGTCACAGAGGCTACTGCTCAATTTCCTGCGGACCTTGTCGAATTTGGTGTAATCGCCATGCGACAGTTGAAATCCAATGCCATCGCCATTGCCAGAAAAACCGCTGAAGGCTATCTGCAGCTGCTGGGCATGGGTTGTGGACAACCGAATCGTGTCAACTCCACCGAACTCGCCCTGAAAAGGGCTCGTGAGAATCTGAAGAATGAATATCAGGGCGCGGAAGAATCGTTCGACGACTATGTGAAAGAATCGCTTGGAGAGTCCATACTTTTTTCCGATGCGTTCTTCCCATTTCCGGATAATGTTGAAATGGCTGCCGCTTTCGGTATCAGAAAGGTGGTCCAGCCCGGTGGTTCGATACGGGACAAATCCGTGATCCAAACCTGCAATTCGCTTGGAATTACCATGGCATTTACAGGAATAAGACACTTTAAACACTAAGTATGAGGGATTACTCATGAATGCGTTATCCAATTTAATATCACCGCAGCTTGACAAGATACATTCGGGCAAGGTCAGGGAGAGCTTCAGGGTGGATGACAATACTCGAATGATCGTTGCCACCGACAGAGTTTCCAGCTTCGATCAGGTGCTGAAGACACCGATCCCTGGGAAAGGCGCTGTTCTGAACCAGCTTGCAGCATTCTGGTTTGAGAATACCAGAGACATTGTGGACAATCATTTCATCAAGATTATCGACCCCAATATCTCTCTGGTTCGTGAGGCCGTTCCAGTGAAAATCGAAGTCATCGTACGGGGCTATCTGACTGGTTCGATGTGGCGAAAATACCAAAAGGGTATCAGGGAGTTCTCCGGCGTTAAAGCCCCGGATGGTCTGAAAAAACATGACAAATTCCCGGAACCACTCGTAACGCCGACGACAAAAGAGGAATCTGACCGGGAAATCAGTCCGAAAAACATCGTCGAAGAGGGGTGGGCCGACAAAAAAGTGTACGAAGAGATGGAACGCATCTCGAAAATGCTCTTTAAAAGAGGCCAGGACTACCTGGGACAAAGAAATCTGATCCTTGTCGATACCAAATATGAATTTGGTCTTATCGATGGCAAGATCGTACTGATCGATGAAATTCACACCCCGGATTCCTCGCGATTCTGGCAGGCGGATAATTACGAAAAGGATCCTGAAAACGCGATCCAGTTGGATAAAGAGTTTGTCAGAAGCTATCTGCTCAAAAACAAGGTGAACGATACCTACCCCGACACATTACCGGATGACGTCGTAAACGAGACCATCGAGCGATATCAGGCTCTCTATAAAATGATCACCGGGGAGGACATGGGTAGTGAAAATGTGGATGTGAATACGCGGATAACGTCCAATCTGGTCAGGGAAAAACTGATGAAAGATGCCTATATTGCTATTATCATGGGGTCTCCGGCCGATATGGAGCACTGCCTCAAGATGAAAGAAATGATTGAAAAGTATGATATACGAGTCGATTTGCGGGTCATGTCTGCGCACAAGAATGGGGAGGACATCGCAGGCAAAGTGAATGTCTATCATCATTCGGTTGAACCCGGTGCAATTATTGCCGTAGCCGGGCTTTCAAACGGGCTTGGTGGCGCCCTTGGGGCCAATCTATCAATACCCGTCATCAATTGCCCACCGTTCAAGGACAATGTCGATATGCTTGTAAATATAAATTCATCGTTGATGATGCCATCGAAAACGCCTGCGGCAACCGTCGTTAAACCGGCCAATGCCGTTGCATTTGCACTGAGATCATTGAATCTGAGCCGGTTGCGACAGATATTTGAAGTCGAAATTGAGGCGATGAAAAAACAACTCAGAGAGGATGATGAAAATGTCTCTCAAGGCTGATCATGGACTGGCCATCTCTCCTGTTGATGGGA
Source organism: Candidatus Zhuqueibacterota bacterium (assembly GCA_036351795.1). GTDB lineage: Bacteria > Zhuqueibacterota > Zhuqueibacteria > Thermofontimicrobiales > Thiofontviventaceae > JAZBPW01. The sequence continues at coordinate 5,419 of JAZBPW010000160.1, forward strand.
GATATGGACAAAAACTTAAATCATTGAGTGAGTATTTTTCGGAATACGCGCTTATGCGTATGCGCTGCATGGTTGAGTTGCAGTATCTGGAGGCACTGGACGATGCCGACAATCTCTTTCCAAAACTCAGTGAAGCGGATATCAAAAAGATCCATCTGGCGAAACATAAATTCACTGAGGATGATTATGTGCGGATCAAAGAGATCGAAGGGCAGCTTCATCATGATGTCAAAGCCTGTGAAGTCTTTTTACGGGAAAAACTGAGGCTCTCCAACAATAATATGATCCACTTCGGCCTGACATCTGAAGATGTGAATAATATCTCCTATACGCTACTGATCAAAGAGTATGTGGAAAAGCAGCAGATACCAATGCTGGAAAGATTGCTCAGGCAATTGAGCACAATGGCGGAGCGATGGATGGCGGTACCATTCCCCTCACGCACACATGGTCAAAAAGCCTCTCCCTCAACAGCCGGTAAAGAGATTGCTGTCTATATGGCAAGGATCATCAGGCAGTTCAAACGGCTGAGAAGATTGCGTTTCGTCGGAAAGCTCAATGGTGCCACCGGTAACTATTCCGCAATGTACGCCGCTTTTCCTGATTTCGACTGGATCTATTTCTCATGTAGCTTCCTCGAACGTCTTGGATTGCTCTATAATATCAGCACCACGCAAATCGAAGGGCACGACACGTGGGCGGAGTATTTTTCTATCGTGAATCTCCTGAACAACATTATTCTGGATCTTGACAGGGATATCTGGCTATATCTGACACTGGGATACATGAAAGAATCGGGCGAAGAAGGAGCTGTCGGTTCCTCCACAATGCCACATAAGGTAAATCCTATCCGTTTTGAAAACAGCGAAGGCAATTTAGAGATATCGAACAGCCTGCTTGACATGCTGTTCAATAAGCTAACGCACTCAAGAATGCAACGCGATCTATCCAACAGCACTGTGATGCGCAATATTGGAGTCGCTTTGTCGCATTCACATCTTGCTTTAAGTGAAACACTCAACGGTTTATCAAAGATTGAAATAAACGAGTCATACTGCCTGTCAGAACTGGATAACAGCCCTGAGCTGCTCGCAGAACCGATTCAGACAATCCTTCGCGTTGAAAATATCGACGATCCTTATTCACTGCTGAAGGAGTTCACACGAGGTAAACGGATCAGTGATAAGGATATCACTGCGTTTATTGATCAGTTAGATGTGGCACCTGAAGTAAAAGATCGGTTGCGCGCGTTAAAAACACGGGATTACATTGGACAGGCTGTTGAAATATGCAAACTTGTCCTCGAAGATGCAAAGAGCGAATTGAGAAAAGGAGATATGGGATGAAAGTCGCTGTAATAGGTTCAGGCGGTCGCGAGCATGCGCTCATTTGGAAACTGGAGCAGAGTCTGGATCGTGAAAATATATTTGCAATACCTGGAAACGGAGGGACATCGAACAACGTCGATATTTCAGCAGATGATTTTTCGGAAATACGCCGGTTTTGCGAGAGGGGAAATATCGATCTCGTGATCGTCGGACCGGAAGCACCTCTTGTGGATGGCATTGTAGACTATTTTGCAGATAGTCCGATACGTGTATTCGGTCCGGACAAAATTGCGGCGCAGCTCGAGGGATCCAAGATCTGGGCCAAGAAATTCATGGAAAAGCATGGTGTTGCCACAGCCGGATTCAAGTCTTATGAGAATGCTGGGGATCCGAAAGATGAGATTGAGCGACTCGGTGGTGATCTGGTGATCAAATTCGATGGACTTGCCGGAGGAAAGGGCGTTTTTGTTACCTCCACCTTACAGGAGGCCACCCAGGCTGTGAATACCATCAGGGGCAAATACGGTGACAATGCCGCATTTATCATTGAAGAGAAGCTGCACGGGCAGGAAATATCCATTATCGGATTCACCGATGGAAAAAGCATAAAGCTCCTTTTACCATCACAAGACCACAAACCGGCCCTGGATGGCGACAAGGGGCCGAATACAGGTGGAATGGGCGCATACTGCCCGGTGCCCATGTGCGATGATGCACTTATGAAAGAGATTCAGGCCAAAATCGTTCAACCGACGCTCGAGGGTATTCGTGCAGAAGATTTGAATTACAAGGGAGTAATCTATTTCGGGCTCATGATAACAAATGAAGGGCCAAAGCTCCTGGAATACAATGTTCGACTCGGTGATCCTGAGGCAGAAGTAATTCTTCCGGCTCTGAAATCAGATCTGCTCCCGGTTATCACATCCTGTTTTCGCGGCAACCTGGGGGAGATCGAACTCGAGTTCAATCCGGGATTTTACGTTGATGTCGTATTGACATCGAAGGGCTATCCCGGCAGTTACGATACAGGATTCGAAATCAGCGGCATTGAAGATGTGTCCAACGATACGCTTGTTTTTCAAAGTGGTACTGTGAAAAGAGAAGACAGGATTCTGACAGCAGGGGGGCGTGTACTGAATGTCGTCGGCCGTGGCCAAGATTTGCAGTCTGCGATCAACCTTGCATACCGTGATCTCAGGGCAATTCATTTTAAAAACATGAATTATCGCAAGGATATTGGTTTTAAAGGACTTGTCTCATGAAAAAGAAAATTGCTATATTCATCTCCGGCAGGGGAAGCAACATGAAAGCCATTGCCGAGAATGTGAAAGAAGGCATGCTTCATGATTGTTGTGAAATCGCCCTTGTTTTCTCGAACAAACCCGATGCAAAGGGACTGGAAACCGCGCAGCAAATGGGTTTCAATACTGCGTCCATTGAATCCAGGGGAAAAAAGCGGGCTGAGTTTGAACGAGAGGTCATTGACATACTTAAGCCCTTGAATATTGACTATGTCGTTCTCGCTGGATTCATGAGAATATTGTCACCCGTTTTTATCCGTGAATACAAAGATCGTATCATCAACATCCATCCGGCGGATACTGCCCTATACCAGGGGGCGCATGCCTATGAATGGGCGTTTGAGAACTGTATGGAATCAACAATGATCACAATTCATTACGTTGACGAGGGCGTGGATACAGGTGAGGTGATCGCTCAGAGAAGTGTTGATCTGAAAGGCGCAAACACGCTCGAGGAGGTAGAGAGGAGGGGACTTAAAGTAGAACATCAATTATACAGCAAAACTTTACTTAATTTATTTAGAAGCGTAAAATCGCAAGGAGAGTGAAATAGATGTGTGGTATACTTGGAATATGTGGTAAGAATGAGGTTGCCGGAGAACTGATAAACGGTCTGATTGCTTTGCAGCACAGGGGTCAGGACGCTGCCGGTGTGGTGACATTTGACGGTCGATTCAGAATGAAAAAAGGGTTAGGGCAGGTGAATTCAGTCTTCAGGAGCAAAAATCTCGCCCGTCTGCAGGGTAATTGCGGCATCGGACATGTGCGGTACGCAACGATCGGCTCGACCGATGTTTTGGATGCACAGCCACATGCAGTGAACTATCCTTTCGGACTCGCCATGGTTCATAACGGTAATGTAATAAATTTTATGCAATTACGTAAATCGCTCTATGAAGAAAACCATCGATTGCTCGAGACATCGAATGATGTTGCTCTGATTTTGTACAGCTTTGCCTCAGAACTGGAAAAAAAGAACCTTAAAAAACTGACCGTGAAGGATATATTCGACACTGTTGAATCGGTTCAGCAGCGTGTGCTTGGCGCATATTCGGCGATTAGCATCATTGCAAACCGTGGCTTCCTGGCGTTCACGGATCCTTATGGTATTCGTCCCATCGTCATGGGAGAAAAAGAGACTGAGAAAGGGATTCAATACGCGTTCGCTTCGGAAACCACCTGTTTCGATTATCTCGGCTATAAATTGAAGAAAAATCTGGAACCGGGTGAGATCGTATTTATCGATCAGAAGGGCAAGGTTTACTCGGAGATAAGGCACAGAGAGGATCGCGCCTTCTGTATTTTCGAGTATATTTACTTTGCCAGAGAGGATTCGATCATTCTGGACCGCCTGGTAGCGTCTGAGCGTGTGAGGATGGCAAAGCCGCTTGCGGAACGTATAAGAAAAGCAAAACTGGATCCGGATATTATCATCGACGTTCCGACATCATCGTACTTTTTTGCTTCAGGTATCGCTGAAGAGCTGAAGATTCCGTATCGACGGGGACTCGCCAAGAATCATCACATCGGCAGAAGTTTTATTACGCCGAACCAGGAGCAGCGCGAGCTGATGGTACGCCAGAAACTCAATCCGATCCGTGACGTCATCAAAGGGAAAAAGGTTGCAGTCGTCGATGACTCAATCGTCCGCGGCACAACATCCGCGCGACTGGTTTCGCTGCTCAAATCCAATGGGGCCGAAAAGGTCTATTTCATTTCGGCAGCGCCGCCGATAGAGCACCCATGTATTTACGGCATCGACATGTCCATTGAACAGGAATTGATTGCCTCTCATTCCAGTCTCAAAAAAATCCAGAAAGCCATTGGCGCCGACGCATTGGTCTACCAGTCGCTTGACGATTTGAAAGAACTGTATAAAGATCTGCATTGTTGTTATGCCTGCTTTTCCGGCGAGTATCCGACAGGTGTAACAGAGGAAATGATGAAAGAAATCGCACAGGAGAAGATGGAGTCCGACCGTGTCTAGGTCATCATCCATCTGAACCTGGCATGCAGGGAGAATCCATTTGCTGAAAAGCCTGTTTCGACTCGTCAAACATTCTGCGATTTATGGAGTGGGGCATATTCTCAGTCGATTTATTGGATTTTTGCTGCTTCCGATTCATACAAACTATATTCTGCCGGATGAGTATGGTGTCTATGTGCTGGGGTATGCATTCATTCCATTTGCAGCAATCTTTTATTCTTTCGGCATCAATTCCGCTCAACTTCGCTTCTACATCAACGCTGAGGAAAAGGCGGAAAAGGATCGCATTTTCGGGACATCCTTTCTTGCGACACTGTTCATTTCAACGGCCTTTTCGCTTTCACTTTTGATTTTCTCTGATCAGGTATCAGGACTTGTTTTCGGATCGACAAACCACGCTGATCTCGTTCGTTTAAGCGCCGGGATACTCACCTTTGATGCGTTGTCGCTTCTGCTTTTCAACATACTGCGGGCGGAAGAGAAGTCAGTGCAATTCATCGTCTATAGTACGGTGAACATTTTGCTGAATATCACGCTGAACATTATCCTCATCGTGGGGCTAAACAAGGGTATCGATGGTATCTTCACAGCCAACCTCGTCGCATCGGTTGTAACCTGCCTTATATTGGCTTTTACGAATATCAGCGCTTTCAAAACAACTTTTTCGCGTCAGACGCTGGCGGAACTGTTCAACTTCGGCCTGCCCATCATCCCCTCGACACTGGCAATGATCATCCTTACAGTGATCGATCGCTTTATCATCAAGAAAATACTCGGTAACGAGGCCGTTGGAATATACGGTGCCGGATATAAACTGGGGATGTTCATGAGTCTGCTCGTTACAGGCTTTCGATATGCCTGGTTTCCCTTCTCTCTGTCCACAGCATCAGAGGACGATGCGAAGGAGATCTTCGCAAAGGTGCTCACATATTTTATTTTCATTTGTACGGCTGTATTTCTGGCGATATCACTCTTCATTCCAGAAATCATCCGGTTCAAGATTTTCGGTCTCACTCTATTCGGTGAGGAGTACTGGACGAGTGCATCTATCGTCCCCTTGATTCTGGCATCTTACATATTTTACGGTATTTATCTCAATTTTCAAATCGGCGTTTACTTGAACAACAAGACGACCTATCTGATGCTCTCAGGTGGCGCAGGCGCAATTCTCAATGTCGCACTGAACTATATTTTAATACCCCGGATGGGGATCATGGGCGCTGCATACGCGACCCTCGTGTCTTATGTATTCATGGCGTTCCTGTTTTATGCAATGGCAAAACATCTCTATCCCGTAAAATATGAATGGTGGCGCATCATCAAAGTGATGGTCACAGGATTCCTGCTCTTTGTAATGGGAACGCTTTCCTACGCGGAATTGTCACTTCTTCACAGAACAGGTATTTTCATCGCATATTTTCCTGTTCTATATTTCATTGGATTTTTCGACAAAAGAGAGATCAGCGTTTTAGCGAATTACATTAGAAGGCATACATGGCAAAATTAGTCCTGGTAAATCACTGGTCAAAAGGGATCGGAAACAACAAACCACCCCTTGGGTTGTGCTATCTCGCCGCATACTTGAAAAAGTACTTGAAGTATGAGGACATATCCATTGTCAATACAGGGGATCGAACCTTCGAGAAGATACGAAATGAGAACCCAGATATTGTGGGATTTACGGCCTACACTGCGGGCTATTATGATGTTCTTGATCTGATGCAGAAAGTGAAAGAAGAGATCGGATGCCACGTCATTGCCGGCGGGCCACATATCACATGTCTGCCGGACCAGCTCTCTGAATATACGGACATCGGTATTATCGGTGAGGGCGAACAAACACTGCTCGAACTGATACGACTCTATCTCGATCGCAGTCGCTTCGAACCGGGGGAGCTTGAAAAGATCGATGGCATTGTATTCCGGACCAATGGACAACTTCGTTACACACCTCCACGCGAGCTGATCAAACCGCTTGACAGGATCCCGATACCTGACAGAGATTTGTTGGACATGGAGTATTTTCTCAGACCGAGCCAGATACTCATGAGCAATCAGTATATCCGTGGTACAACAATGCTGACGTCGCGTGGATGTCCATATCATTGTATTTATTGCCATGTGGCAGCCAAGTGGGGGAAACCGCGACTCCATTCCGCCGAGAGGGTAGTCGAGGAGATCGATCTGCTGGTCCGGAAATATGGTGTTCAGGGTATCACGATGAGCGACGACCTTTTCGTGAGCAGTTCAACGCGGATTAAACGCATTATTGAAGGCATGAGGGAGAAAGATCTCCTGGGCAAGGTGAAATTCCTGGTGGATTTACGGGCAAATATGGTGAACGACAAGCTCATGAAAATGCTTGCGGAAATGGGCGTTGTCAAAGTCGCATTTGGTCTCGAGTCCGGTTCTCAGCCCATACTCCAATACCTGAAAGGAAAAGATCTCACTGTCGAAATGAACCGCAAAGCAGTTGCCATGGCCAATAAATACGGCATCGGCAGTTATTGCTGCTTCATGATCGGAGCGCCGCCTGAGACTAAAGATGACATTCGCAAGACACAGGAGTTGATAAAAGAGATCCTGGACATGAGCCCGACAAATTTCTGCCAATTGACTGTTACGACACCGCTTCCGGGAACGAAATTGTGGGATTACGCGCTAAAGAAGGGGTATATAGAAAAAGATATCGATTGGCGTCAGTTCAGCCTCAGTCCATTGATGAGCAATAGAAAAGACTTCTATGTCAATGAACATATTGAATTTGAAGAATTCCTCAAATTGGCGAAAGAGACCATGGATCTGGCGAACAGCCGCCGGCTGAAATCGATTCTATCAAATTTTTCCACATATTATATCAGGAAGGCCATCTCCGATCCCAAACTGGGACTCAAGATTCTGATGGACTACCTCAGGCACCATTAATCATGGAGCGAATCATACTGCATATCGATATGGATGCCTTTTTCGCTGCTATCGAACAGCGCGATCATCCTGAATACCGCGGCAAGCCGGTGGTGGTCGGCGCTGATCCCAAAGAGGGTAAGGGCAGAGGCGTGGTATCTACGTGCAGTTATGAGGCCAGAGAATACGGCATACATTCCGCCATGCCTATTTCGCAAGCCTACAGACGTTGCCCGCATGCCATCTACCTCCACGGCAGAATGGAGCGATACCAGGATGTATCGCGCAGCGTCATGAAAATACTTGGAGATTTTTCCGCCATTGTCGAGCCGATCAGCATCGATGAGGCATTTCTGGATATCAGTGGCTGCATTCGACTGCTGGGGACGCCGGAAAGGATCGCGAAGAGCATGAAACAGCGTATTCGCGACGAACTAGGCTTGACCGCTTCCGTCGGTATCGCCCCAACGAAATTCGTCGCAAAGATCGCCTCGGATCTGGAAAAACCCGACGGGCTGGTAATTGTAAGCGCTGATCAGATCGAGACATTTCTCAGGCCGCTTCCCATATCGAAAATGTGGGGCGTCGGGAAAAAGACACAGCCGGTTCTCGAAAAGTTCGGGATTCGCACCATTGGAGATATGGCGGATTACCCGCAGGAAAAAATTGTAAAAAAAATGGGGAAATCAGGCCTGCAATACTGGCGACTGGCACATGGGATCGATCCGCGCGATGTTGTGCGTCATGGAGACGCGAAATCCATGAGCCAGGAGACGACTTTCTCAACTGACACGGATGATATTGAAAAAATTGAACATACGCTATTTTCCCTTTGTACAGATCTGAGTCGCCTGCTGCGAAATGACGATATAGCCGGACGCACTGTCACACTCAAGATCAGACTGGAAGATTTTACCACGTTCACACGATCGGAATCGCATTGCGAATTCATCAATGGATCGCGTGACATCTACAATGTTATTATCAAACTCTTTCACAATTTCGACAGATATGGGAAAAAAGTCCGCCTGATCGGGGTGGCTGTCTCAAATTTGAATATGTTGACCAGGAAGCAGTTGTCACTATTTGAAGCTGAAAAGAAGTCTCAGAGCAAGGCAGACCAGGTGATGGATCTTGTTCAGCAAAAATTCGGCGTTCGATCTATCAAGAAAGCCTCTTTAATGAACGAGAGGCGCAGCCGCCTGTCCGACCAGAAGCTGAAAAAAGTAGATGGTCGGAATGCCAAAGATGGGAATACATAAAAAACAGGACAGACCGGCGTCTATTTCACCGGTCTGACCGATTTACCAATCACTATAACTCGCTCAATAACTCTTTGACGGCTCGTTCCAGCTGTCTGTCGATATGTTTTGCGGCGTCCCCTGGCTTATCCCACACCACGACATCCGGAATGCATCCATATTTCTCCTGATTCAGTCCTGAATAGAGCGCGTACCAGCCGCGCTGCGGTATTCTGAATCTTGCACCGTCGATAAGCGTTGTGCCATCCGTGCTGATCACCAGGCCTCCGGTCGGGGCGCCGACCACTTTTCCACGATCCAAACCCTTGATTGCGTGAGAAAATATCTCTGCGTTGCTGAATGACCACTCATTGCACATGGCCACCACAGGTTTGCTCCAGAAGTAGAGCGGCAAGCGGTCCTGTGGATAGCCCTTCTCACCGTCTCTGGAGATTGTATAGGCATGGGGGCGTGGGGCCAGTATCGCAAGCAGATAATCGGCAACACTGCCACCACCATTGTTCCGCACATCGATGATCAGCGCATCTTTTCCATGTGCCTCTGCGTATAATTCCATCTCAAAGATTTCCACATTGTGCATGCCCATACCGCGTATATGCACATATCCAAGCCGTCCACTGCTCAGCTTATCCACAAGTGCGCGTTTTTCCTCGACCCATCTGTCATATTCCAGAGCATCGAAACTTCCCTGATTAACGGGGCGGACGATCACAGTTCTGCTCTTTTTGGCGCTCCCGGGCTGTACTTCCAATATCACTTTTTCGCTGACCTTATCATTCAACAATGCATGGATATTTGTCGATTTTTCAACCGTCACACCATCTATGGCACGTATGATATCACCCGGCGAAAGTCTGGATTTTTCCTTGTCGCAGGGACCATTGGGAATAACTTCGAGCACTTTCATCCCCGCACCATCATACGACTCATCGAATCGTACGCCCAACATGCCTGTCGCGGTTTTGGGTGTATCATCAGGTCCGCTGATACCAAGGTGGGAGGCGTTCAGCTCGCCCAGCATCAGCCGAATCACATAATTGAAATCTTCGATGCAATCGGCTTCAATCGCAAGTCCGCGATATTTTGATTTCATCGCTTTCCAATCCACACCATGAAATTCAGGGTCATAGAATCGTTCGTTCAATATGCCCCAGGCTTCATCAAATTTTTGAGATCTTTCCAGCAGATGATTGATCTTCATGTTTGCGCTGAATCCAAGTGCTTTCTGATTGTCGCCGTCAACACCTATCTTGTGAATCTTGCCTTTTGACATATAAAAAATCGACTTTCCATCATTGCTGAACGAGACAGCAGCAGGCGATGTCTTCCCTTTAGTGAGTTGCTTGAGTTCTGTACCATCCCATTTCACTGTATACAAATTCCAGTTACCTTCGGCATTCGAAGCAAAAGCAAAGGTCTTGCCATCCGGAGAAATAGCCAATCTCGATTCCGTGCTCGCCAATGATGTGACACGGCGAAGACGTTTATGCATAGCTTTCAGATCGATCTTCACGTTGACTTTTGATTTCGACTTTTCACCATCCTTGCCGTTATTCTTTTTGTATTCAGTCTCTTCGTCTTCATATTCCCATTCTTCTTTTGTTTTCTCATGGTCGGCTTTACTCAGGAATACAAACCAGGCATCCATGGTATTTGCGTACCGTCTCGAAACAAATCCCAGTTTGCTTCCATCTTCAGACCAGATGGGGGAGACGTCGTTGTCAGGATGCATTGTCACATTCACAGGCTCACCACCCGTCGAGGGAATGATGTGTATATCGCTGTTATACTCATTGTCACGCTTTGAATATGCAATCCACTTTCCATCCGGAGACCAGTTGTAATCTCCGATATTCCAGCCTTCGACCAGCACTTTGTCTTTCACACCACCCATATTCATAACATGCAAATCTCCGAGTCCGCTGATATAGGCGATACGGTTACCGTCGGGTGAAAACTTAGGATTATATTCATTTTCAGTTGAGGCAGTGAGCTGAATCTCTTTGTACTTAAGCGCACGGCTCAGTTTTGGGGAGTTCTGATCCACGGAATGAACCATGTAAAGATCCTGATTCCCTGACCTGTCGGACACATACAGCAGTGTATCGCCTCCGGGCGTCCAGGAGATGTCTCTCTCGCGCGCCCATGTTTCGGTAATGGCCTTTGTCTTGCCGGTCTTGTCTTTACCTTTTAAGGAGACAACGAAAATGTCACCGCGGACAACAAAGGCAACCTCTTTCTCATCCGGAGAAACGATGAATTCGGTGGCTTTGTCTGTAAAAGTCATTTTCTCAATCGAATTTTTTTTCAAATCGGTCGGAGCATGGATTTCGACTCGATTGAGCGAATTATTCAGAATATTAAAAGTCCAGACGTCTGTGCCTTGCTCAAAAGCGATCACTTCACCATCTTGAGATATATTGGGAAATCGGATGCCATCGCCTGTGAATGTCGTCAGTTGCGTCTTGTTATCGCCGTTCAAATCCATCTGCCACAGGTTGAACGTGTCATCGCTCTGATCCGTCACATAGTAGACAAGATCAGATGTTTTCGACCAGAGAGGATAGTAATCGTTCCCATCATGCGTCGTCAGCCGGCGAAATTCGCCTGTCTCGAAGTTGTGCAGCCATATATCCGTGCTTGCGCTTCCGCGGTAGTGCCTGCGCGCCCAATTTTCCCGGCCCCGTGAATAGGCGAGCCATTGACCATCAGGAGACATCTTCCCGTTATTGACATAGGCTTCAAGCAGTTTCTCAGGTGTTCCGCCGTTCACTCTCTTAATCGCGTAGAATACGGACATTCTCTGATAATAGAAGTCGCGCCGCGATGTAAAATGTATGGATTGACCGTCCGGGGACCATTCGCATGGACGATCGTTGCCTGAGAAATAAGTCACACGCTCCGGCATACCTCCATCAGCCGGCATGATGAAAATATCGTCATT
>JAZBPW010000161.1:0-15713 GCA_036351795.1 Candidatus Zhuqueibacterota bacterium
ATGCGATTATTGCCGCTATCAGTGACGTAAATGTACTCTTTGCCGAATGGCGCCGCGGCAATGCCATCGAACTGTGTGTCGGCAAATTCATCTTCATAAAATACAGAGATACCAAGTGTCGAGTCGATCAGACCGGCATCTCCGCTGAAGATAAATTTCTCAAGAACAAGGTTCAGCGTCGAATCATACACTGCCTCGCCGGCGTCAACGTAATTATATTCGAAAAGCTCATTGGTCAATGTATCTCTCAGCACATACTTCACCGCGACAGAGTCGACACCCGAATAATTCAGGTATTGATTCCACACGTAGACCTTGTTCGTGCCGTTGACGAGATAGAGATTCATTCTGCTGTCGATCGCAACGGCTTTCAAATCTGTGACGCCCGTGATATTATCGAGCCCCGAATGGCTCTGCAATTCACCGGATTTATTGAATACCACAACCTGTTCATTGCCCTGATCCGCGACAAACAGATATCCGTCGCGTCCGACGACGATGTCCACGGGCCGGCTGAAATTATAACCTGTCCTGGCAGCGTCCCAGTCCGGTTGCAGCCGGATGTACGTCGTATCGTTTGCGCCAAATGACGTATAGGGACTCGTCGCTGTCGGCAAAGGCTGCCTGTCGCCTAAACCGGAACATCCGGTAATCACGACACAAGTGACGAGCGTGTAAAATATGGTTTTTCGCATTTTGATCATCTGTATTAAACCTTCGTTGCGGTACAGCGTGTTACAGGTCGTAGTTAAAGCTCAGAGAAAACTGATGCGTTGTCTGCAGCCTGTTGAAATCAGCATAACTGTAATCGATCTTGAGCATTGTACCTGCCAGCGGAATCCGAATGCCGCCGCCAAAAGTGAATTTTTCTTCGTCAAAGTTGATTTTATAGCCTCCCCGCAATTCAAATCGTTGCATAAACGCGTACGAACTGCCGAAAACCACGTTTTCTGCATTGTCCACGGGATGGTTCATCTGCATGGATCCGGTGATGCTGTGCTTCTCATTTTCAAAGAATTCCATAGCCGAACCGATGCTGAAGATCGTCGGTGGAGAGAATGCTTCATACTGTTCTTCGACGAGATCTCCCTCTTTCGTCTTCATATAATAGCTGCCATCCGGCCTCAGAATGGGTCCGAAATTGACAAGACTCACGGCGAATCTCAGCGATTTATAGCCGGTCCAGTAATACGTTCCCAGATCCATCATCCAGTTCTGCATGACCAGTTCCGCTATCTCCTCCCGAACGAATTTACCCGTGACCCCGAATGAAAAACGGTCCATGATCTTCAGAGAATAGGTGAGCCCGACCATCATATCGGCATATCCGAAATAGTCTCCGGTGCCGTGGGGCTGATATTCAGTGGTGACTGCCATATCATCCATATGAAGAAAAGACGCGCTCAGGCCAATGCTTCCGATCGATGGCACATGATGCACATAGCCGAAATATTCGTATTGAATATCTGCGGGCCATTCGATATGCGTGACCATCAATTCGTTCCCCTTCACCTGCGCCACACCTGCAGGATTCCAGTACATGGCGGAGGCATCATTTGCGAGCGCCACGAACGCGCCCCCCATGGCCGTTGCTTTCGCCCCCACGCCGATTTTCAGAAATGTCACCGCGGATGTGCCCACGCGCTGCCCCCCTAAAAACGGAAACAGATTCTGCGCCTGCACAGCAGTCACAGTGATCGTCCACAGAAAAACAGAGATGTATAGTGTCTTTTTCATTGGCCTAAAAAGTTATATGCATACCGGCGACCACAGTGCGCGGCCAGCTGTAATTGGACGGATCCAGCGCTCTCGGCGCGTATCTGAATGAGGTCTCGCTCTCAGTCAGCACGTCACCCGGTCTGTACGGCTGTCCAGTCACAGGGTTAATCAGCCGGGGTATTTTCCTGTCAAACAGATTTTCAACTTCGCAGAAAAGCTTGCAGTTGACGCCCCTGAAGCTGAACAGCTTGTGAACTTTGATGTCGACTGTCCACCAGGCGCTCGAAATCGCTTCATAGGGCTTGTCGTACTCTGTAACAGTGGTATAGTACTCCCTGCCGAACTCATCCACCTGAGTCCCCACAATTTTCTTACGCGTGTAACGTTTGCCCGATTCCCAGTCGATGCGTGTGGTGATGCCCCAGCGGTCGGGTGTCTTGAATTTCCATAACTGAAGATTTTGCCCTTTATCCACGTTAAAATAGATATTGGCGAATAACCGTAACGGTTTGTCCCACCGCAGATAATTCTCGCTCAAAGGCTTCTCTTCCAGCTTGCCCGCTTCCACCAGCAGATTGTCGTTGGGAGTCGAACTCTTGCCCGTGGATATGGCATAGGTGAAATTGAGATTCCCTGAAAGATATTTTGCATAACGTTGTTGGAAACGCACTTCAATGCCCCTCGATCGCGCGTAATCCATATTGATGTACATGTAATAACTGATCTCACCCAGCCGCGGATTGAATTTGATCACCTTCTGCGATGTCGGGTAATCGAACATGTCCTTATAATACGCCTTGAATTCGACGACGCGGTTATCCGTGAACTTATGCTTCACACCCAGCTCGTAAGAGACAGTGGTCGTTGGATTCAGGTTCGGATTTCCGAAGAGCTGGTACGTCGCTTCCGAGCGTGTTTTCAGCTTCGCGTACACATACTGACCTTTCGGACGCTGTGAAAAATGTCCGTAATTGAAATAGAGAACATCCTGATCCGTGACCGGGTGCGATATGCCGAGTCTCGGGCTGAGATGCCCCTTGCCGCGATACCCGAACACCTCAAACGTCTCTTTTCTGTATTTATCACGCGCGGCCTGCGTGATGGTAATGGTCTCGGGATCATCGATGGCATCCTGCACGTATTTCCCGGGAAACCAGTAATCGTATCGCAGACCGATGTTCACGATCATCCCATCATAGACGATCTTGTCCTGTATGAACGCGGCGCCGGCATTGGGATGCACCTTGTAGAAATCGTGATTCCTTCCGAGTCCCGACTCGCCGTACCATGGCGCATTGATATCGATGACCTGCATTTCCGTGTACGTGGCATCGAATCCTGTCTTGATCTGATGCTTCTGATTCAGCTGACTGGTCAGCATGAATTTAAATTGCCAGTTGTCGCTGTAATAATTATACCAGGAGGGCGCGTCACCGGTATCGTAGAATCCATCCCCGTAGTAGATATTGATATCGCCCGATGTCTGCGGGTAATAGTAAATCGGCTCGTTATCCTTCACCTCGACATAGTCGCTCCAGTGCTTCCCCTGAACAGCGCTGGAGAGGCTGGTATAGAACCGACCGACATTCAGCTCGTAAAAAGTCCTTGAATTCAGCGTATGCAGCCACACCACATTGCTCAACAACGACTGCTGCGTGAATGTGTTGTAATTATCGAGCATCTTCGAGTATTGATAGGGGTAATACTCCTTTGTCTCACTCCGTGAAAGGAAGTATCCCTGATTGATATTCAGCGATCTGTCGTAGGAGAAGCTCAGCTTCTGATTGGCGTTCAGCTTCCATGTCAGTTTCACCAATCCGTGCCAGTCATTTTCCTCGCGTGGCGCGAATTTTTTCAGATTGGACAGATACGGTATCAGCTCCCTGGCATGGGGCAGATATGTATCGGTCAGATAGCCATAGCCATTGACGAAGAAAGAGAATTCACCGGGAAGATCGAGCCCCAGCATCGGCAGTATCGAGGAGGTCATCGGATCAGGACCGCCGAACGTGAATTCGAATCCATCGGTATTGTAATTCGTAATATCTTTGGCGCCCCAGTGATCTGATTTCAGCGACAGCGAACCACCATAATCGCTTCCGCCCTCTTTCGTCACTACATCGATCACACCAGACATCGCCTGGCCGTACTCCGCATTGAATCCGCCGGTGATGATATTCAATTCCTGAATAGCGTCGGCGCTGACGTAGAGTCCTTTGCCGTAACCGGAGAGCGGATCCTTTACGGTCAACCCGTTGATGATATACAGATTCTCATCGGCGCGGCCACCGCGGATATGGATCTCATTATCGGTTTTGACGACCCCCATCTCATCGGCGATGATGTCGTCCACATCCTCCACGATCTTGTTGGAGATCTCATCGGCTGTGATGCGCTGCTGCGACGATGTGACATCGACCTCGAACAACGGTTTTTCCCCGATGACGACAATCTCCTGTCCCAATGCGAGTGTGGTCGGTTCAAGTTTGTAATCGAGAGTCACTGTGGCGTTCACATCGACATAGATCCCTGTTTTCAACTGAATGGTATAGCCGATCATGGATGCCTGAACATCATAATAACCCGGTGAGATGCCCTCGATTCTGTATCTGCCGGACATATCGGTTGCAGCGCCCTTATATGTTCCTTTGATCACGACATTCACGCCCGGCAGCGGGTCACCTGATTCAGCATCGGTGATGTGCCCCTGAATGACGCCTCTCGCCTGCCCCAGCGCACCTGACGCAAACAGTAACATAGATAGTATGACAATTAATTTTTTCATAGACTCAATCAGCCAGAAATTGACGTAACAACTCAATGACCGCCGCATTTTCAGCCCGCTCAGGATTCTCGACATCATAGGCATAATGCAATGGAAAATTGAGATAGATGAATTGATCTGGTCCTCCCTTTGGATACCGGATACCAAGACAGGGCTGTATTGTGGAGCCCCGGGGCGGTTTATCCAGCAGGTACAGTGAATCTGAGAGCGCAGATGGGATCAGCGCGTCGATATACGAAATAAAGTTCGCCAGAGTCAGATCCGGATATGTCTCCGGCAGCTGGCTTTCAAGCACTGAATTTTTACTCGCCCGTCCGATATCCGTCGCCAGCACACCATCCAGTATCGCGAGGCTGTCGCTCTTCAGGAAAAGATAGAGACTGTCCGTGCCATCGACAACTCTGGTGGGCGACACGGAATTAATCATAATCTTTTTCCCGCTCGCAATGTACCTGTATATAGAACTCGCCGTGGTCTGGAAATGTGGATTTGAATCGCCGTACCAGATGACTTTATCGAAAAAGTTCATGGTTTCGAATATATCTGTCACCGAATACGGGACGAGAGACTCCACTTTCCAGTTGGAATAAAAACCGTTGACACCCGTCATTGTATCGAGCACACCGTTATAAAAATCAGTGGTCCAGGTGCCGATATCCTGATACGGTTCATAATCATCCACGAGGAGCAGATCGCCGTAAGGCTCTTTGACATACCACCGGCCCTTCTCCGCGGGATAGCGGATCACAGGACTTAAATCCCCGGCGATGTCCTCGACAGCGAGATAAAACACATGAAAGCCTTCGGATAGGTTGCGCAATGTCACATTCTTCTGTAAACCGGGCAGCCTGTTCGGCCACTCTTTTACATCGGATGGCGGTGTTTCTCCGGGATCAGCCAGATAGTAGTAGTAATTCGTGATTGTCTCTATTCCGTCGGAATCATTGGCGGTCCAGAAGAATGTCCGCGTAGTGAAAGTCTCCGCATAGATGGAATCCGGCGGATTGCTTTCATAAACAAATCGCACTGAGGGCTTCGAATTTCGCACAGGGAAGTTCAGATCAGCGGGAGTCGCATCCACAGCACCTGTCGTATCGGTCGGCGGAAGCTTGTAGATATCGAATTCCTCAAGGTCTTCCAGCGGCGCGCCCATCGCGGTCTGTATCCCCGAAATACCTCCGAAATAGTATGGAATATCACCGGCATCATATTGTCCTGGTATCTCTCCACTATCCTGGAAATATTCATTATCCGTGTTCGACTTCTTCAACTCCGGATAGTCCCACAGCGCAGAATTGTCCACGGCTTTTACGAAAAACTCGAATTCATCGTACTTCTGCCGGATCGGTACGAGAAATGTATCATACTCCTCCGTCGTCCATTGAAATGAATCCGCGCTCGCTTCCTGGTAGAAATCCCAGCTGTAGTAATAGCCCATCACCTGTCCATCGGGATCATCCCCCCACCAATGCAGGATTTGCGTGCTCAGCGTCGTATCCAGTCCGGCGATTCCGGGATAGAGGAACAGGTGCGTATCTGGACGCCTGTTGCCGATGATCTCCGTGGGATTATTCGACGTACAGGTCAGCAGCATCACAAACATTGTCAGTATCAGGATGCCGCATAAAAGCAATTTGTATAACTTGGATCTTATCATAAGTTTTTTAAGACGGGATAACAGGATTTAAAATCAAACCCTGTTATCCTGTCAATTTAAATATTAGTCTATTAAATGGTCTTTTATAACTATTTTATCATCAACATCTTTTTGGTGCTGATAAAATCACCTGCTTGAATACGGTAAAAATAAACACCTGTAGTCACTGCATTACCTAAATCATCCGTTCCATCCCAGTAAACAGTTTGATAGCCTGTGCTCTGGTTGAGATCGACTAAGGTTTTAATCTTCTGCCCCATCATGTTATAGACTGCCAGCATCACGTGGCAATTCCTGGCAATTGAATATTGAATCGTCGTTGTTGGATTAAAGGGATTGGGAAAGTTTTGGGCAATCTCGAATTGAGTAGGTACATCAGCATCGTGTCTCTCAACATCCGTGATCTCGCCAAAATCAGCATCCCAGCGCGGTTCTAATTTATAGTTGCTGTAAGAAAAATCAACAACTCCCACTAACCAGCTAAACCGATCATCTTGCGCCGGTGTGTAACTGTAATCAGCCCAGTCATTTACCATGCACGGACCAGAGCCATCGTTTATCTCATATTCACCGTTGCCAAGATCTGGATTAGTCACCGTCACATTTTCCACTTTCACCAACACGCCTTCATATTGTTCCGCTGTTCCAGATTCTGTGTTTATATCAGCAGTTGTTACCAGTACAGGATCGGGAAGCATTGCACCTGATTTTAAGATATTATAGGCAGAAATGTCCTGGATTTCCGTCTTGTTATAGTACTCACTCACAAGACCCGTTACTGAAATACTATCTCCCAACTCAGCATCGATAAGTACATCGGAGTAGGTTTCGTGGTTGTATACCAGCACGCCATTCCAGGCACCTCCAGTTCCGTACGGATCGCCGGTATCCTGGATGATCAAATCGCGATTGGAATTGGGTGCGTATATGCCTTTGGGTACCGTAACAACACCTGTTACTGTAACAACTTTTCCTTTAAATGGCGAATCGCCTGAGGTATCTTCAGTGTACTGAACCGAGTAAATATCTGTAACAATTGCACCACTCACAGTAAACTCATAAAGCGTGTCCGGAGCTGAGACTGGATTTAATGTTGTGTTAGCATCATCGTCCATAGCTGATATATAGTAAGCAACGTGAGTGTCATTATCGAATGGGCCCATTTTTGTTTCATAGAGAAAGCCAGAGACAAAATCCATGGCTTTGGTCTCCCATGATCCTGAATTAACAGCATAATGGAGCGTAACATTAGTCACCTCGGATTCATCTTGCACACTTGCCGAAAATCTGACTTCATCGTTGGGCGTAGGTGCTACAGGGTCGTGTTCTACACCCGTAATGATTGGCGCACCTTCACTGAGAACCAAATCACTCGCAGTTCGAGGCTGCAACGCATAGAAACCAAAACGATTATAAATTACACCAGTAATTTCGGTAAATACCGTTCCTATTGGCGGAGTGCCGTATCCTTGTAAGCTATTAGAAAAAATGCGCACCCAACCTTTACCACTTCCGTCGTCAATCCTCCAGTTTCCAAATTGGTTGACGCTATCAACAACCACGTTTTTGACGCGCACTAAAGCACCTTCATATTTTTCCGCGAGATAGTCTGCATTATCAGTCGAGTCTATCTCTCCTGTGGTAATGTCCATAGGTTCTGGAACAGGCTGTTCTTCAGCTACCAATTGAAAAGCTTCCACGTTTCGTAATTCAGTCATTGAAGAGAAAATCAGCTCACCTGGAGAATTATACCAATATTCTTCCACGTAAGCTTTAACCCGAACCCGGTCGCCGATAAATAATTGGTCTATGGCAGTCGGAGCCGGTCCATAAGAAATAATTCCACTATAGGGCCCACCATTCATATCTTGCATATAGACAGTGATTCCAGTACCAGCATAGAACATACCTGAAGGAGCAACCACAATACCTTCCACTATCAGTGTGTCACTTGAAAAGTACGATGAATCGATACCAGCGCCAAGGTCTGTCTCTCGCACTTGCTGAACAGCTTGAATACGAGTATAACCGTTTAAAACCGGAAGATCGTTCGCTAATCGTGGCCAAAGTTTGTATTCACCAAATGTGTACACACAAATACCGCGAATGGTATCGAAAACATCATTAGCTACAGCTTTATAATAGAACTCGGCCTGATCATCAACGACAAAGGGACCGCTGCCATCATTAACTTCCCATTCACCATATTGACTATAAGCGGGATTGGTTACAGTCACATTAGCAAGCGAAATCAGACATCCCTCCCATTGTTCGGCCGCTGCTTCACTAGTTGCGACTATAGCTGGCTCTGGAAGGTCTGCATTGGTGCTATCCACGATGAAACTGGTGACATCGACAATTTCAGTTTCATTGTAGTACTCATCTACAGTACCAGTAATTGTAACCCAATTTCCCTCCAGCGCATCAGTTCTTCCGGAATCGTATACCTTGATTCCGTTCCATGGCCCTGATGCATCCTGAACAAAATAGTATGATCCTGAAAAGATTCCAATTTGCCCGGTGATGACACCACTAATAGTCACCTCCTGGCCCTTTAATGGCGAATCTCCACTGGCATCATCGGTGTACTGGATGTCGTGTATAGGTGTTTGAGCCATCAGCATTGATGAAGCCAGGACAACAAACACAACTGTTAGTAAGACTGTAACATATTTCTTCATCGCAAACCTCCTATGTTATTAATTAAAAAGAAAAAGAATGATGATATCATTATTTTATCACAGCAAATTTTCCAACTTTCGTATGACCGTTCTCCTTATTCTCGATTGTAAACAGATAGAGTCCAGTGGCAATTGCCTGGTCATCCTGACTGATCAGGTCCCACGCGTGCTCACCGCCTGAAAAGACCGGTTTTCTTCCCGAGGGGATATTTTTCAGCAATTCAATATCCTGTCCTGAATAGGTCATCTCGTCGTGCTCTATCGTATCCACCAGATCGCCGGCGAGCGTATAGATCCGTATTGTCGCGCGAGGCGGCAGATACATGAACCAGATCATCCTCTCCCGCGCACTGTCGCCGTCCCACGCAGCCGTGGCCCGGTACGGATTCGGATACACACCAACGCGATCGTCGTATCCCTGATCCGAGGATGTGCCCGGAAGGGCAAAGGTTTTATTATCGTTCTTGCTGCTTTCGAAGCTTTCCAGTTTTGTGATCGGATCGCCGTGGTCGAAGGCTGTCACGGCATACCAGTTTTTATTGGGCCAGCCACTCAGC
This sequence comes from Candidatus Zhuqueibacterota bacterium, assembly GCA_036351795.1. GTDB lineage: Bacteria > Zhuqueibacterota > Zhuqueibacteria > Thermofontimicrobiales > Thiofontviventaceae > JAZBPW01. The sequence continues at coordinate 9,400 of JAZBPW010000161.1, forward strand.
AGGTTGCGGTTGATGAATCGATACTGATAGGAATGACCGTTGATCGTCGTATCGTGCCGTATCTGCTCGAATCCGGTATCGTAATCGGTGAATTTTCGATTGGAATAATCCACCGTATCGATCTTGTCGAATTGGGCCAGCAGTGTGAACTCCTCATCTCCGGACGCTGTCTTCCGGGCGCCGTAGATGCGATATCCTTCGAAGTCGATCTCGTTGGAAATCGGATCCCATGCCTCGGCGTTCAGCGAATCTTCTGGATAGTTATCCCAGAACAGCGTCACTTCACCATCGCCCGGAATCACAAGCAGATTCGGCGATGGAGGAGGTTCGGGCAGGATATATCTGTCGATGATGCCGTTCCCATTCACATCCTCGTCATCGTCGAGGATACCATCTCCGTTCACATCTTCTCCATTGTACGCTTTCTGCGCCCAGTTGGAGTTTTCCACCAGATAGGCTCTTCGTGATTCGGTATCCAGAACAGAGCTGTTGGCCCAGCGTCCGCAGACGATGGCGTAAACCACGTTCATGGAGGAATCCGGAGCCAGACTCCCAAGCGACCCGCAGGATAACAGGATCATCCAGCTTGCGTCTCTTTGCGGCAGTTCGGCTTCGGGCATTGTCCCCAGCTTGCGGAAACGTTCTTCATCGGTTCTCGGCATGGTGTAATCCGGATATTCGGGATAGACCCTGCCGTTCCACTGCCACTGATTGTAATATGTGTCGTATTCATCCCTGGGAAGCGAAGCGCCGAGCATACGGATTCCGAAATAGCTTTCCGCCCACCCCTGGTCACCATCGCTGTCGTATTGATATGCCATGCCCAATGAATCGATGTATCCATTCCGGTTATCATACCAGTTCCACCCGCCTCCGGGCTCGTAAATACTGGTAAAATTCATATTCCCGATGGAAGCATCCACCCACATTCCCACATGCAGGCTGTCTATGGTATGCGTCGTGTCGTTGGTAATCGTGTAATTGAGTATCACGAAGGCGTTGGCGTAATCAAAACTCCATGCGTAGCTCTCCAGCTGAACATTGATGCCCAGTGGTGTGTGCTCCGGGATGATGATCTCGGTTCCCGGCACATAGGTTCTCTTGTCAGTGAATTCACAGATGAAATCCTGATGCGATACAGCCTCAGGCGAATAAAACCGTGACAGCGGGGAATCGCGATTCGATGAGTATGATGAACGGATCGTGATGGTATCGCTTCTATCCGCCGATGTGGTGAATTCAAAGCCCTCTTCATCCGTTTCCGGGAATACGCCGTCCATAATGGCGGTCGATACATGCGCCGTGTTACTGACTTTGCCTCCGATCCAGAGCCCGGCGTACGAGAAATGCTCCACCTGTTCCGTCTCCAGGTCCGCCTGATAGCGGTACATGCAGGAGGGCTGATCCGGATTATTGTACCCCTCTCCGATGATGCCGAAATTGGTAACGGTCATCGCGAGGTCACCGATGTATGTGAAATTATTGAAATCATCAATAGTCGATTTACTCACCGACTCTCTGTCTGCGGGATGGTATGAAGAACGCTCCTGCGACTGATTCATTCCTGCTGTTGCGGACAAGCATATCAATGTGAAAGAAAACGCGAGATTTCGAATGATCATATTCAGCCTGTAAATTCGTTTGAATTATGATACACAAATTTATTCATATAGTCAAGTAAAAATTTGAAAGTGAAAACCTGGATTTTTGTTTTTTTATGGTTTTGTCATGAGATGTTCATTTTATTGACACATCTTATAATTACAATCCTGTAATTTGTACTTGACAATGATATATTTTTTTTTTATTATTCATTTCAAGCCTGCCAGATAATTCATCGTGAATGGAAATGATCCCTGGACGGATTATTTTCTTATATTTTCTAATTCATTTTTAATAACTCTATGAGGAGGGAAGGTATGAAAAAATCAGTTCTAAAACTCGCAACACTGCTTGTGATTTTAGTACTGCCTTTTGCATTGCTCGCCCAGGATGGGACGATCAAAGGCAAGGTAACTGATGCAGAGACTGGCGAAGCGCTCATGGGCGCCAACGTGATCATCAACGGCACAACCCTTGGCGCGGCAACAGCCATGGACGGTAGCTACAGGATCGCCAATGTTCCCCCGGGAACATTCGATCTGAAAGTATCCTTCATGGGATTTCAGTCGATGATGAAAAGCGTTCAGATGACAGCGAACGCCGATCTTGTCGTTAATTTCGAACTGAAACCGATGGTTCTCTCCGGATCAGTCGTCACAACGACCGCTAACCGCGCTATCGAAAGGCAGACCCCTATTGCTTTTTCAAACATCACCGGTGATGAGGTCGCGAACAACTACACCACTCAGGATCTGCCACAATTGCTGCAGGCAGTCCCGGGTGTTTTCGCAACCACCAACGGTCTTGGAGAATCGGAACTTTTTGTCCGTGGGTTCGATGCCGACCGCGTGCAGGTCATGATCAACGGTATTCCTGTGAACGACCCGGAGAGCCAGCATGTCTACTGGTCCAACTGGACCGGACTCTCCAGCAACGTGCAGTCCGTTCAGGTACAGAGAGGCGTGGGATCTTCGCTTTACGGATCAGGCGCGTTCGGCGGTTCATTGAATATCGAGACAATGGGACTGACACCCGCGGGCGGGATCACGATCCGCTCCTCAGTCGGCCTGTATACCACAGAGGGAGCGACGGGCGGAGGCAACTCCGGCAAGATCGCCGATGGTAACGGAGGATTCGAAGATTATACACCGGTCAATTACAATCTCTCCGTGCGTTATAATTCCGGACTTCTCAATGACGGCAAATTCAATTTCAGCCTGATGGCTGAGAGAAAAGCCGGAGATTCCTATGTGAATGGAACGAACTACGACGGCTGGTCCTTCGGATTTGAAGGACAGAGCATTCTGGGAGCACACAAGTTATTGTACAGCCTCATCAGCGCTCCCCAGAAGCACAATCAGGCTTACACGAACCAGGATTTGAATTTAATCCCAAAACTTGGCCGCGAATACAATCGTGTCAACCATCCGTATCAGGAAAATTATTACAACAAACCATTTCTCTCGCTCAGGCATGAGTGGACAATTTCCAGAACCCAGAACATGATGACCAATGTTTTCGCCACCATGGGACGCGGGGGCGGTAAGTACCTGAGGAACGACAACTTCGACGTTAACACCGGTGAAGTCACGTTCAAGAGTGTATCTGAATCCACCGATAACAAGTACATGGGACGTCACGCCAGATTTATCTATGAAAATACAGGTGTGGTTCTCAACGGCTATAGTCCTGCCGCACAAACATTCGAAGGCCAATCTGTCTCCAGTGCCGCGAATCTGATCTCCGGATCATACAACCACAGCTGGCAGAATGACAGTCAGAACGATCACGATCAGATCGGTTTGAATACGTATTATCAACACACGCTCATGCGCAATCTGGATATTGTCGTCGGAGGTGAAACCCGGCGCTGGGTCGCTGATCATTACGCGCAATCGTTCAATTTCCGGTCAAACGACGATCGGCTCGGAGATTCTGGAAACGTCATCGTGTTCGACGAAGTTCAGAGACGGTATGATTACACGACAACGGTCGTTCACTATTCGGGATTCGGCCGTCTCCAGGTCCGTCCGATCGAAAACATGAACGTGATGTTCGATGCACAGGTCGCCCACTATTCATACAACATCGATGAGAATCCCATCGAAATTTTCGACTTCAGACTGGGCCAGTTCACCGGCCATAAATATCGCTCCACAGCTGATCGCAGGGATGATAACGGCAATCCGCTGTTCAAGGATAGTGAATATGAGCGGACGTTCACTTTTTTCACTCCCAAGTTCGGAGTGAATTATAACCTCACCGAGAGCTTCAATGTGATGGCGAATTTTTCCATCGCGAACAAGGAGCCGGACGCCGGTGACTGGTATGACCGCGATAACGGCCCTGGTGTGAACCAGCCTGAGGGCGAGGATCTGAAGGCGGAAAAGGTGAGTAATGTCGAACTCGGCGTCGGATACAGGTCGATGAACCTTGCGATCAATGCCAATCTGTACCGCATTCAGTTCACTGACAAGATTGAGCGAGTCACTCCGCTGCAGGGCGAGAGAATGACGGTGAATGCCGGCAAAGCGGTGCATCAGGGAGTCGAATTGGCAGCAAACAGCAAGTTCGGCAAAATAGATGCATCGGCCGCATTGACATATGCACAAAACCGCTGGGATAAAATGAATCTGGAACAGATTTTCAGTGTGGATGCCGATGATATCGTCGACAAAGTCGTTCCATTTTCACCGGAAATCATGGCGAACGTCGCCGTTGGTTATCGATTCGGCGATCTGCGTCTTGGACTCGGCGTCAATTACTGGGATGAATACTACGGCAGCTACAGCAACACTTACACGGATGTTAATGGCAACGAAGTCAGCGCCAAGCTTCCGAAATTCATCGATGTGAGCGCGAATGTCAGCTATTCATTCGACCTGATCGGAGCAAAAGCGAAAGTCAGGCTCGATCTTGGCAATCTGCTGAATCGCAAGGACAATTATGCGTCAGCAGCCTACTCAGCGGATTACAACAGAAATGATGACCTGGCTGGCTCGTACTATATGTACGTGATGCCCGCGCCGCTGTTCAACACATTTCTGACCACAGAGATCATGTTCTAGCTGCTTCCGGAGTGATGATTCCGCACGCATCATCCTGATCTGCTGAATCGATATCTATCAAAAAGCCTTCCCGTTTGGGAAGGCTTTTTTTTTACAACAAACGCATGCGCCGACAGGATTCATAAAAACAGGTTGGCTGCCTTAATACCGAAGTTAATGACATTATAACAGTAATTGCTAATGTGAAAAATAAAAAAAGTTAAAAATATGTTGACAATAGGCACACATTTTCTTATAATACTTATGTGAAGCACTTTACCTGGGATAACGAAAAAAACAATAAATTAAAAAGCGAAAGAAATATCTCTTTTGAGCTTATTATTCATCTTATTGAATCTGAAAAGATATTGGATATTATCAAACATCCGAATCAGGAAAAATACTCGAACCAATCTATTTTCATTATTGAGTATAATAACCATGCTTATCTGGTTCCGTTTGTTGAAAGCGAAAACGAGGTGTTTTTAAAAACGATAATCCCAAGTAGAAAAGCGACTAAAAAGTATTTGAGAAAGTGAGTGTACTGATCATGTCCCAATATGATAAATATGAAAAAGAGATCTCAGAGTCCTATGAAAAAGATGAATGGGTGTCTGTGGAAAATGTCGAAGAGGAAAAAAATAAACACAGAGAATACGCGCGGAACACAATTCTCAAGAATAAACGCATCAATATAAGAATATCGGAAAAAGACTTTCTGGGCATAAAGGCACAGTCTTTGGAAGAAGGCATACCATATCAGACTTTGATATCAAGTATTTTGCACAAATACCTTTCAGGCAAGCTGGTTGAGAAGTAATTCAGACATATATAATGCTTGTAAAATCAGAGGACACTTATTATTCATTGTCCTTTTCATCCATGTTCTGTTCAGCGCAAATATCTCCTGCGACAAAGATAGCCCGAATCAGACGCCAAAGGACAGCACGCCGCCGTCGGTGATCTCGGCAGAACCTCCGAACAACGCGGCCGGTGTCGAGCTGGATGCTGTAATCAAAATCGTGCTGTCAGAGGCCTTCCAGACGAACGACCTGGACTCCTGCCTCAGCATTAACCCCGCGCTGCTCGACAGCACCACTGATTTTCTGACCTGGGATGAAACGCACGCGATCTATCTGAATCCGGCGCCATCCGGGTGGACGTCTGATACGACGTACACAGTCAGGCTCCACGATATCAGGGACCTGGCCGGCAACGTCATGCCGGAATACATCTACCGGTTTCACACGGTATCGGTCCCCGACTCGATTCCTGAACCCACGCCATATTTCTCCACTGACATTGATTCTCTGCTAACAGTTGAGGATGAAAAGTGGGAGTATGACTTCGGTCCGCTGATCAGCGGCAACCAATCAGGCATCCATTATGAAGTAACCTCAAGCAACGATGAGTTTGTCAAGATCACCAATGTTGACGGGACAAAGATTTCAGGGCTTAACACAGGCAATTACAATAATACAATGATTGACCAGGAAGGCAATGTCGTGGTCTATATCAAAGCCCTTGACGACGAGAATAAACTTGTCGATGAGGTTTGGCTGAATATCGGCGAGTATGTCGAGCCGATGACTGATAATAGCGGAACCGTGTACAGCGTGTCTTCGGATTCCAACGAAGCGGTTGCGCCTCTTGAGGGCGCGCTTG
>JAZBPW010000162.1:0-13684 GCA_036351795.1 Candidatus Zhuqueibacterota bacterium
TGCCACTGTGCGGCTTCGAGTTCTGTGAGATTTGCCGCTGAGCGGAATTGCATTTTGATGGACGTATTCGACGGGACATCGGCCGTCCAGAACAGTGAATCGAAATTGACCTTCTTGCCGATGGTTTGCGGCTCAGAAACGAAAAGCGAATCCGAATAACCAATCCATATCGGGATGTTCTTTAAAAGCGGCGGGTAATCGGCGATCACGATGGTGCGGTTGTCCGGAAGTCTGTCCGCATCTCTCAGATTGATCAGCGGTCGGTGCTGAAAAGACCAGACGACATCTCCGGAGCGGTTGACCTCCAGCAGCCTGCTGTTTTTAGAGTCGCAGATTAGAATATTTCCATTGAGCAACAGATCGGCATCGGTCGGCGTGTTCAGTGTCGAATCGGTTTTCGAGGCAACGCCAGTCGTGCCGAATTGCCATGTGATGTTATCCGTGTTCTTTTCCAGGAAGAAGACGCGGTGATTTTTCTGATCCGTGACAAGGACTTCGTTGGTCATGGCGCTGTATTCGATATCCACGGGATTGAATTCGTTGCCGTTCATGTAGATCCACTCGATCAAATTGGTCGCAGGATTGACTTCGATGATCCTGCTGTTGCCCTGATCGCAAATCAGTATGTGCCCGTTATCCGAGAGATAGATTGCGTCTGACGGACCGGATAGCTGATTCGGTCCAATGCCGCTGGTCCCGTCGCCATAGGCCCATTCTTCGTCGCCGCCGACGCGGTCGACTTTTATGACTCTGTGACCGCCATTGTCCGTGATAAGCACCTTGCGGTTGCCGCTCTCATAGAAAACAGATGCATCCACAGGATTGACCAGTGGTAATTGATCCCCGGTGAAGGAAAATCCGGCTTCGATGGGATTGTCGGGATTGGTATAATTGATCTCGAAGACGCGGCGGCCGAAACCGTCGGTGATGAGATAATACTGCTTGTTTTCTGAAATGTAATCAACATCATGCGCCGAACTGATGGGAAAATCCTGTATGGGCCAGATACCGTCTTCTCCATAGAGAATGAATTGAAACGATGCCGCGGTTTTCGTCTCGCTGAGCGCGACAAGCCGGACAGTGGAATCGATGACAACTCCCTGAAAACTGGTGTAGTCACTGAATGACGCGGTGTCCCCGTCGGCCCAGCTTTCCTGGTTCACGCCCTGCCCGAAGAGATTGATGGCAAAAAATAATGAAATAACGGCTGTTGTGATGTATTTTTTCATGACCATAGCGCAGTTAAGTTTAAATATTCGGTTGTTTATACTTAAAATAGATAATATTTTTCCAAAAAGCAAGTGATTTTTGAACGGACGCAATGCGCGCCGGATTTGTGACGCCGGATATGAATGTGATTGAGGCGAAATTCAGCTCAATTTCGATCAGGACGACATCTGATTTTCCATGAATTCCATGAGGATCGCCGAAGAGACGATGCCTGCGGTCTCGGAGCGAAGTCTGCGTGAACCGAGGGAAAAGGGCTGGAAATTCAATTCGGCTGCTTTGCGAACCTCCTCGTCGGTGAATCCACCCTCAGGTCCGATGAGTATGATACCACTTTTGAGCCGGCTGATGTCCGAAAGTCTCTCTTTCCGGGATTCGATGATTTCGGAAATACTGCCTGCCGGATTGGCGGAATGACCTATCAGCTGAAAGTCGCAAATAGGCGATTTATCGATGAACGCATCGAAGTCCACGGGTGCGGCGATTTCCGGGAGCATGGATCGCGCGCTTTGCTTCATTGCGGCGATGGCAACCTTTTTCCAGCGGGTCGGTTTCGCGTGTCCGGCGTCCACGACCGATCGCCGTGTGATCAGGGGGATGAACCTGGATACGCCGATCTCCGTCCCCTTTTCAATGACCAGATCGAATTTTGATCCTTTGGGCATCGCCTGAACGAGTGTCAGGTGAAATGTCGGTTCTCCGGCATATCTTTGCCGTTTCTGTACCCGGCCTCGCGCCACCTGTCGTCCGATATGCTCCAGGTGTACAGTGTAGAGAGTGCCGCATCCGTCGACAATGTGCACGATATCTGTGCTCTTCTTTCGTCTGACAATGGAGAGATGCTTGAGCTCGTCTCCCCTGATCTCGACATGCTCACCGTCGAATCCGGCCGGCGAGACATAAAAATATTCCAGATGTTTCATAATCCAAAACCCCTAAACTCCTATGAATCCCTAAACCCCTAAATCCCTAAAAAGCCAGCTCAACCTCCGCGATATATTCGTGGTTGAAATCCGGATCGAATCCAATCTCCAGACGCATGAGATCGACATACGGCAGATGCAGGTGCAGACCTGCACCGAAGCCGGTGTGCAATGCGTCTTTACGCAATGATTCGTTTTGAAACCAGACAGCACCGATATCATAAAAGAGAGCCGCGCTGAGTCCGAACTTGAGATCATAATAGTATCGCTCGAATCCGGGAAATGCAAAACGCGTCAGATCGAGATATCGGATCTTCATCAGCGGAATTCTGAGTTCCGCACTGCTGATAACCAGATTTTCCCCTTCGAATTTGCGATTGAATTGGCCCCGGATCTTTTCATAATAACCGAGATATACTCTGTCGTAGATCGGAATCCGTCCCTCGGACAGGCTGCAAGACGTGCGCAGCGCCAGCGTTGTGTAGGCTGGCAGCGGAATATAGCCGCGCAGGTCCGCACCGTATTGCCAGTAGTCGATAGGCGACCGGTTCTTCACCCGTTTTGCCCAGAAAAGCAGATTGAATCCGCGATGAGGATATTCGATCAGATCGCGGTTATCATACAATAAACCCAGACTGTAGATTGGAAGCTCGTCCTTGCCATCCGGCGAGATCGCAGTTCTCCGATGATCGATCTCCAGGTAGCCGAATGTCAGCATTGTATAGAAATGATGTCCGAATCTGCGGCCAATCGTCCACTCGAATCCAGCTCTGCGATCGCTTTCGCGTTCGAACTCGAGGCTTTTTGTCCTGACGCGTTTCTTGTATATGGTAAAGGTGGTCAGCAGCTTGAGGTCACCGCCAAACCATGGATTGCGATAGCTGAATCTATATTCCGGATTGTAGCCGAACGCTGCGACTGTTTTCAAAAGGATGCTTCTGCCGAGAAAGTTGTAATAGTTGAATTTCGCGCCGTATGATATTTTGTCCCAGCTTCGCTCGTTCAAATACATGATCGGTACCGGAAATATGTACCACAACTCAGTGACAGTGATCAGCAGCATTGCTTCATCCGGTGTGCCGATGATATCGAACACCACGCGGTTGAACAGAAAGAGGTTGAGCAGCCTTTTCTGCGCGAGATACAGGCCTTTTACATCGATGCTGTCGCCTGTTGTAAAGTGCAGTTCTCTCAGTATGATATAGTCTTTGGTCTTTTCGTTGCCAGCGATCTCGATGCGATTGATGACGAACGATTCAGCTTCTGTATCAGATTTCTCCGAAAGTTCGATGGCATTGAAATAGACCTGACCAAAGGTCTTTAAAGGCAGGACGAAAAGCAGGATGATGAAGATAAATCTTTTTTTCATTTTCCTAAAACTTGTAAAGCAGTCTCATGAGAAAACGCCATGCATCCGTGCCTCTGTCAGTTCGTCTGGCAGCCTTGATGTGAACCATATCTTCCGAGAGCGAGAGGGAGATCCCGACATCTGTTCGCATATCGCTGACACTCATCTTTTCGAATCCCTTGAAAGAGTCGAATTTGTCATTCTCGAGGCGCAACCAGCCCGAGTCCATGAATAGTCCGCATGATGCTGCTTCGTACAGAGGAATGAAGGTCAATGGAAGCCTTTGCAGCAGATCACCGCTGAACAGATAGTGGAGATTGAACATGAAGAATCTGTTCCCGTTCTGCAGCTCTTTATCCATGAATCCAGGAAGCGAACCCAGGCCGCCCAGATCCATTGTATGCTGTTCGGTGATGTCGCCGAGACGCGTGCCGAACATGGTGCGCGTTCTGATCCGCTGAGCGCCGAAAGAGGTGAAATAATTTTTCAGCGTCAAAAAGAGGCCGTCTGTATCAAAATCACCGGTCGTGTTTTCGTACACACCATCCAGCATCCAGCCGCTGAGGGGAAATATCGGATTGTCTCTTCTGTCATAAGAGAAGGTGAATTTTGTGGATGTCTCCGTCCCCTCTGCCACAAAAGGATTATCATGAAATTTACGGTCTTTGTAGAACAGAGACCAGTGCGTCATGCGTTCCATGGATTCGTAGTCATAGTGCGCGATTTCGAACGATAGCTGCAGCTGGTTGTCTGCGAAAATCTTCCTGATGTAAGCCTTGAATCCTTTCTGTGAGAAATAGTCCATGAAATCTTCATTGAAGAAGAAACCGGCGAGGGAGTTTTCGATCGAGCCGATCCGCCAGGAATCGTTTGTCGCTGTGTTGTGAAAGACCTCAGCGCCGAGGCGCAGTTTGCTGAATTCGAAGAAATCCTTGTACAATCCCGCGCCATAACGCCATTGCTCACTGCTGAGACCGTATCCGGCCTTGGTATGGAAGGTGATGTCGTACAGCACTTCCGGCCTATACCGGATACCTGCCCCGAGGAAAAGACCCTCCACTCTGTTGTATCTGATATCCGGATGATATTGAAACGCGGCATCACTCATGCCGAACAGGGATGTCACCTCAATTTTCTCGAGGTCAAATTGCGCGTGCAGACGTTCCTGAAGGCACAATCCAATGATGAGTATGACCGAAATCCCCGTAGCTAATTTTTTCATGCTGACTCCAACTTGATTTCATGAACAACGGTTGAAACATCGATGGACAAAATGGTCCAGCTTTGTAAAATTACCAAAAAATATTTTCATAATCAAGCAGTATTTAATTGCATTTACTTGAATTGTTTTGTATATTTTATACTATCTACTGAACATATTTAACCTGCCAAAACAGACATAATTTGAATAAATGCGAAGGAGTTCAATATGAAATTTGAACATGGCCCCACAAATGAAATTATCAAATGGTTTGAAGAAATCACGAAAATTCCCAGATGTTCCAAAAAAGAAGAGAAGATAGCATCGTGGCTCAAGGATTGGGCAAAAGAGCACAATTTTGAGTGCAAAGAGGACAAGGTCGGAAATATCGTCATCAATGTTCCGGCGAGTCCCGGATATGAAAACGCGCCCATCACGGTTTTGCAGGGGCACATGGATATGGTATGCGAGAAGACGCCGGATTCGGATCACGATTTTTCCAAAGACCCGATCAAGCTGGTCTATGATGGCGACTGGCTCACTGCGGATAAGACCACGCTGGGGGCCGACAACGGAATCGCCATCGCAATGGCAATGGCCGCCGCGCTGGACAAAGATTCACCGCATCCGCCGCTGGAACTGTTGTTTACGGTTGATGAGGAGACCGGTCTGACCGGCGCCAATGAGCTGCAGCCGGGTTTCATCGACGGCAAGATCCTGATCAACATCGATTCCGAGGATGAAGGTGTATTTACTGTCGGATGCGCGGGTGGCATCAATACCACATCAAAGGTGCCTCTGGAGTTCGAAAAGGTGCCCTCGGGTTACAAGCAGATCAAAGTGATCGCGGGTGGAATGAAAGGTGGACATTCGGGTATCGATATCGCGATGGAAAAGGCAAATGCGATCATTGTACTCGGCAGAGCACTTAAGGGGATCGTGGACAGTAAGATCGACCTGAGAGTCGCGCAAATAGAGGGTGGCAGCGCGCACAATGCGATTCCGAGAGATGCGATGGCCGTCGCGTTCGTTCCGGGTGACAAGCTGAACGATGTCACCAGGATTGTGGATGAAATGACGGAGACCATGAAGAGCGAATTCATTAACACGGATCCGGATCTGAATGTGAAGGCAACCGAAGACACGTCCGGAGGTGTTGAGAAGGCCACCACAAACGCTGGCACAATGAAGCTGCTAAATTACGTTCTGGCAGTACCGCATGGTGTGGCAGCGATGTCAACCGATATCAAGGACCTGGTGGAGACATCCAACAATTTCGCGAATATCAAGATTGAAGATGAGGCTGTGCACGTCCTGACGAGCCAGCGGAGTTCAATCGTGTCCAGATTGCAGGCACATACGAATACGATTGAAGCCGTTGCCCGCCTAGCCGGCGGAGAGGCGAAAAGCGGAGACGGATACCCGCCGTGGCCGCCGAACATGGATTCGCCTTTGCTTGCCAAGAGCACGAAGCTATATAAGAAGATGTTCGATAAAGAGCCGGTCGTTGAAGTGATCCACGCCGGACTCGAGTGCGGCATCATCGGCGACAAGAATCCCGGAATGGATATGATCTCTATCGGTCCTGATCTGAGATACCCGCATTCACCCGATGAAAAGGTATCCATTTCAGCCATTGGCAAGGTCTGGGACTTTATGGCTGAGCTACTTAAGGAACTGAAGAGCGCCGATGATCTGATGGCCTGAACCTGAGAGGCATTGGAAGAGCGATTGTTTTTTTTTCTTGATTTTATAGAATAGATATATTATATTTTTGCTCAGAGAATGTGTACGGTTCTTTGAAAGATACTGCCTTTAATCTCTCAAAGCGGATCGGTTGCACACGGAACTTACTATTTCAGAGAGGTATATCTGCATGGAACAAGGTATAGTCAAGTGGTTCAACGCCCCCAAAGGCTTCGGCTTCATCGAACGAGATTCCGGCGGAGATGTATTTGTTCACTTCAAGGCGATTCAGGATGATGGATTCAAGAAGCTCCGAGAAGGTGAGAGAGTTGAATTCGAGGTCACTGAGACCGAAAAAGGCCTGCAGGCGATCAACGTACGAAAATTAGGCTAAACGCACGATTATTAAGGCGTCCCGGATAATCCCAACCGGGACGCTTCTCATTTTATCTGTAACACGCGCAAAATCATTTCGCTGACAGCAATCTTCTAATTTCGGTTGCTCGAAAGCTGACCGGGGCTGCAGTCACTTTCGCAGTACCAGAATTACAATTTTCGAGTAACGATTACCGTTCATGAATCTTTGATATCTTAATGGCACGGAGGAATCGAAATGAAACGGTTCATCGCATTATCCTGCTTCATCTGCATCATCCTTTTTCAATCTCTCTTCTCCATATCTCACAGCAGTGAAAAATGCACACTCGTCGGACGATGGGCATATGGCCCTTGTTACGCGTCCGATGTTGTTGGAGATATCGCCTACTTTGGCAACGGCTGTTACCTGGAAATCGTTGATTTCTCTGATCCGGTCAATCCCGTTGAGCTTGGTAAGCTGCAACTTCCTTCCGTGGTCGGCAGGTTGCTGGTTCATAACGGCTACGCCTATGTATTGAATTACAGTGCGGGTACTGCCGTTGTCGATGTGTCCGATCCGTCAAATCCAGTACTTTCGGCGATCTTCGGGGATTTTGATTGGGGAAATGATATCGCCATCGATAATGACCGTTTGTTTATAGCAACGACCTCTAATGTCTATATCATGGATATGGCTGATCCCCTGAATCTGACCAAATTGGGTGAATGCAATATATTAGGCACATATGGAATTGAGGCAATTGACAACATTCTCTACGTTGGAACGAATAGAGGATTGTTCAGTTACGATGTAACCGATCCCGGCTCTATTGCTGAACTGGACACACTGTGCACTGGTTATAGCTACGATGTTGCTGTCATGAACAATGTCGCCTATTCTGTGCATAGCTCCGAGGGTTTGTTCGTATTCGACGTATCTGACCCGGCGAATGCGAATGAGATCATAAAAGTAAATACAGGTGGATATGCTGTGCATCTCGCTGCAAGAGATACAGCAGTGTATGTCATTAATAATTATCAGGGATTGTCCATTTTTGATGTCAGTTCGGCAGGCAACCCGCAATTAGTCGGGATAACAAATCTCGACGGGTTGTCGCATCATGTCCAACTGAGCAATTCGCATGCATTCGTGGCAAATGGAGCGAGTGGCTTGAACATGGTCGATGTGTCCGATCTATTAAATCCTGTCAGTGCAGGTTTTTACGATACCGGCGGCTTTGGAAGCGGTATAGACGTTCGTGATAACCTTGCATTTCTGGCAGCAGCCGAGGACGGTTTGGTCATCATCGATGTCTCGGATCCCATGGCGCCTGTTGATATCGGTACATTTGATACAGCGGATTTCGCAGTCGACGTCGTCGTCTCCGGACAGTATGCCTATGTATCTGACAGGAGAAATGATATGCGGGTGATTGATGTCTCGTCGCCTGGTGCGCCTGTGGAAGTCGGTGGGCTGGATATACCAGGCTCATCCTCGAGACTTGTCGTACACGATTCTCTCGCATTTATCGCGCAAAGGTCTGATGGATTGTATATTGTGAACATTTCGGATCCTGTGGATCCACAGGTTATCGGAACATGCGCAACAAGCGATATCGCCTGGGACGTTGCCACAGATGGCAACTATGCCTATGTTGCCTGCGATGATTCCGGCTTGCGCGTCATCGATATTTCCAATTTGACGTCACCTGTGGAAGTCGGGGCCTATGTTGCGGATCGCGATGCCGAAGGTGTGACAGTCGATGGCCAATACGTGTATATGGCGATTGAACAGGACGGCTTGAGCATCATCGATGTTGCAGATCCAGCGCATCCGGTCGAAGTCGGACATTTCAGAACAGGCGGTAATGTTGGAGAGATTGTCATGGTTGACAATACTGTATATATGACGAACGATTATTTCGGGCTCAGGATATTCGATGTTACTGATCCGGCAAATCCTGAGAGAATATGGACCTGCGATACTGGCGGTGATGTGACGGATATCGCTGTTGTGGGTGATCTCCTGTACATTGCGGATTATGAGGCAGGCTTGAGCATTTACAGGTATGAGAAGCCAACGAATGTGGACTATTTCAGTAATGCCGCGCGTCCGTCGGGGTATCGGCTTGATAACAATTTTCCGAATCCTTTCAATCCGGCCACACGCATTCGATTTTCAATGCCTGTGCAATCGAAAACATCTCTGGTCATTTATGACTTGCAGGGGCGCGAAGTGAGGAGATTGGTCGATGGTACCCAGGGAGCCGGAG
Source organism: Candidatus Zhuqueibacterota bacterium (assembly GCA_036351795.1). Lineage (GTDB taxonomy): Bacteria > Zhuqueibacterota > Zhuqueibacteria > Thermofontimicrobiales > Thiofontviventaceae > JAZBPW01. The sequence goes on from JAZBPW010000162.1 coordinate 9,016, forward strand.
AGCATGTTGTGCAATGGGATGGACAGGATGATAGCGGTCACCCGGTCGCCAGCGGCGTCTACTATTACCGGTTGAAGAGCGGCACATTTCAGAGCACGCAGAAATGCCTGCTGCTGAAATGACCTGAGGCGCGATTTTTGTTTTTTAAATACTTTTAACTTTAGTTCACTTAAGGCACTTTCACTTTGGTGTACCAGCTATTATCAGTGGCTCGACATTTAGGGTAAGATACAGCAAGAGCGTTAAAGGACGTTATGAAAATCCTTGTCGGTTCCCGGAATCCGGTGAAAATCGAAGCAGTTGAAGAGGCGTTCGGAATCTATTTTGATGATGTAGACGTGACGGGAATCTCCGTTGATTCCTCTGTCCCGGATCAGCCTGTGGGTGACGAAACCTATCGTGGCGCCGGGAACAGGGCGAGTCATTTGAGAGAGATCAATTTAGAACAAGATCTCCATGCCGGCTATTTTGTCGGGATCGAAGGCGGCATTGAAAAAAGGGAGGGGCGATGGTATTCGTTCGGCGCGATATGCATCATGGATCTGTTCGGACATATTGGATATGGCACGTCCATACATTTCGAGCTGCCACGTGCTGTGATCCGTCGCATACAAAACGGCAAGGAGCTTGGTGATGTGATCGATGCCATCTCAGGCGGGGAGAACACCAAGCAGAAGGGGGGCGCGATCCATTATCTCACCAAAGGCGTCATCGATCGCAAGTCGATTTACGTTCAGGGACTGATTGCCGCGCTCATTCCGTTTGTGAACCGTGAAGTCTGGATCGGTCAGCTGGAATAATTATCTCAATTTTTTGTTTTCGCGATGCCGGTCTCTATCCCGCTTCGTCCGCTTCTCCATGCCCCGCCAGAATGCTTCGGTCAGATCTACATTTGTCTGATTGGCGATGCAGAGGAGAACGAAAAGCACGTCGGATAATTCGTCATCGAGCCTTTTCGTTCTGTCAGAATCCTTGAAGCTCTGGTCACCGTATGTCCGCGACATGATGCGCGCGACCTCGCCGACCTCCTCCACAAGCTGAGCCAGATTGGTCAATTCCGAGAAATATCTGACCCCGATATCCTTTATCCAGGTGTCGACAACCTCCTGGCATTCCCTGAGTGAGATCTCTTTCATTTTACTCATGAAATCATTATCCTGTGATTATTGTGCCGAGCTTCGGCATGAATTTGTGGTTAGCGATATGAAACGCGAACTGCCCGATTTCATTGAAGGTGATCCAACGGCTGTCGATTGGTCCATTGAGCGCGACCTCACCGCTGACGTGGCGGCACAGATAAACATCCATGACGATCTTGAAATGGGTGTATGCATGTCGGATCGTGGTCATTTTTGAATCGATACTGACTTCAATTGCCAGTTTCTCCCTGATCTTTCGCACGCACGCCTGTTCGGTCGATTCATCTTTTGAGGCGCGTCCGCCGGGGAATTCCCACAATCCGCCCAGCAGACCGTTCAGCGGTCTTCGAATGATGAGAAAGCTCTCATCCTCAAGTATAACGCCGACACCGATGTGATGGGTTGGAGTTTTCTTCCTGCTCAGCCTCCTGGGATATGCTGTCTGGGTGCCGGTTTCATACGCCCTGCATGAGAAACTGACCGGGCATTCAATGCACACTGGGTTCTGAGGCCTGCATGTAAGCGCGCCAAGCTCCATCATGGATTCATTGAACGCGCCGGGATGATCCGCATCGAGCAACTGAGCGGCTGTTTCCCTGAATTGTTTCTCAGAGTCCGTGGTATTCACAGGCGCGTCGATGCGCATGATACGGGAGAGCACACGCTTTACGTTTCCGTCCACAACCGCGTAAGGCGCACCGAAAGCGCGGCTCGTAACCGCTGCCGCGATGTATGGACCGACACCCGGGAGCGTGAGAAAGCGGTCGTAGTTCGCGGGCATTTCACCGGAGCAATTCTCGAGAACGACCTGCGCGGCCTTGTGCAAATTTCTGGCCCTGCTGTAATAACCCAACCCTTCCCACAGGCGAAGGACATCATGCAGGTCGGCTTGCGCGAGAGATTCGATATCGGGAAATCTTTCGATGAATCTCTCGTAATACCCAACAACTTTTATCACTTGTGTTTGCTGTAGCATGACTTCGGAGATCCAGATGTGATACGGATTGGTTGTCCGTCGCCACGGTAAATCCCTTTTGTTCTCATTGAACCAGGATAGCAATCGTTGCTGAAATTCGGTTACAGTCTTCTTGTTTGTCAGGTCAACCATGTCTTGTTACACTCATCAGATGTGGCTGAAGTTCTGGGGAATGCAAACTAAGTTCGATTTTTTTGAGATTTGGAGCTGATATTTCTTTCCTGAATTATTCATGAGCCACGAAGAGACGAAGTCACAAAGTGCGAATAGCGATATCGCTGTATATCCTGTCAAATATGGGCTTGTCAGCATTCTTGGCCCAGAACGACGACAAAATACTTGACATTGGACGAAAAATAGATTATAATCTGTAATTTATCCAACATCACAGTGGAGTGTTGAATGAAACTGAGAGAAAGAAGATACATCCCCGTTGCCTTTATCCTCCTACTGATTTGCCCGGCACTGCTGAATGCCTCTGATGATCCTGTAAAAATCAAACTTACCATGGATGAAGTGGTGGAAAAGGCGCTGCAGACGAACAATCAGGTGAGGTCCAGCCGTTACGCCATGGACAAGGCGCGATGGGACAAGCGCAACGCATGGACATTGCTGTTACCCACAATGAGTTTCAACACCCGGATCATGCGCATCGATGATCAGACATTCGCGGAGAGAGACTTTCGCAGGTACCTTCCTCCCGAACTGGCAAATGAGATACCGCAGACCGTTTTCCGGCAGTCATGGTTCACCTCTTTTGACGTCAGTATGCCATTGTTCAACAGTTCCATACTCAATGGCATCGCCATCGCCAACACCAATATGAGAATGGCTGAGAATCTGAACAGCTCTACCCGGGAGAATATCATCTATCTCGCGATTTCGGATTATCTCAACGTGCTGAAGGCGAAAGATGTGCTGGAACTGCAGAAAAAACATCTGGAGCTGTCTCGATTGAATTTCGAGAAGGCAGAGCGCTTGTACAAAGCCGGAAGGTATTCCAATGTCGAGATGCTCCAATGGAAGGTGGAATACCAGCAGCAAAAAGGCATCGTGGTCAATTACGAGTCGGACCTGCGCAGCCGGATAATCAGCCTGAAGCGTACCATCAATATGGATGAATCCGGAGAGTTGATAGTCGAAGGTGATATCTCGGACAGGCTCGATGATGAAGCAGCCAGGTTTGTCACAATGTCGGAGCAGGATATCATCGGCATGATCCAGCTGGATGACGAAGCGCTGATCCACGCCAATGCGGCTTTGGCCGCGGCTCAGGCAAATGAGGAGATCAGCAAACGGATGTATCTGAACGATTACTATTCCTATCTTCCGAGCGTCAGTGCGAGTTATTCCTACGGCTGGCGTGAGAACGACACCTATCAGCTTGATGATTATTCTCCAAAGACGATCATGGTGAATCTGAGCATGCCGATATTCAGTAGTTTTCAGCGGTTGACATCCATCAAGTCGTCGTATTACGAGTACCGGAGGAGTCAGGAACAATTCCAGGATCAGATCCATAATACACGTTTCGTACTCACCCAGGCCGTCAACCGGATCATCAATCTCAAGACACAGAGAGAGATCACCCGTACAACCGTTGAATTCAACAAGAATAATTTTGAAGTGATCAAACAGCAACGGGAGAGTGGGCTCGTTTCGAATCTCGATTATATCGATTCACAGCTCAAACTGCAGAATGCGGAAATAAATGAAGTCAGCACCGGTTATGATTACATCCTGGCGGTTGTCGAGCTGAATTATCTGTTGAGCAAACTGGATGCACTATTTTAATGGCACATTGTGTAATAGGAGATAATGATGAAAATTCAACGATTACAGCGTATCGCTACGACGGTATGTATGCTTGCACTGATAACGGGATGTTCCAAACCGGGCGCTGAAGGCGATGGTGGTTCTGGTGTAGCGGCAGCCGCGCAGGAACCGGGTGTTCCCGTCGAAGTGCTTGTCCTGGAGACGAAGAGCGCCGAACAGAACATCTCCATGACCGGCGTGTTGAAACCGATGCATTCCGTTGAGATCGTGGCCGAAGTCTCGGGGAAAGTTCAGAAGTTGTACAAAAAGCTGGGAGACTATGTCTCGACGAGAGATACCATGGCGGTGATTGATGATGTGATCCCGCTGAGCAATTACCTGCAGGCGGAATCCCGGGTGCTATCTGCAAAGAACAATCTTAAAATCGCGGAGCTGAATCTCCATAGCGATAAAGAACTCTTCGAAAATGGAGACATATCAAAGCTCGCCTACGAAAACTCGCTGCTCGCGCTCAAGTCAGCGGAGGCCAACCATCTGTCCGCGCTGGCAAATCTGAGCTCCATGGAGAAAATGTACATGGACACGAGGGTGATGTCGCCCTTCAACGGACTCGTTTCACGTAAATATATCGATATCGGAACAATGGTCTCGCCGAACACACCGCTGTTCCGTGTCGTCGAGTTGTCGAAGTTGAAGATCGAGGTAGGCGTTCCCCAGTCAATGATCAATCAGATCCGTGTAGGGAGCGTTGCCGAAGTGATGATCTCTTCATTGAACA
>JAZBPW010000163.1:0-18922 GCA_036351795.1 Candidatus Zhuqueibacterota bacterium
CCATAGATAATCAGCTTGCAGTTCAGGTGACCGGTCAGGGCTTCGGGCCCCCGGATATTTATGTGAATCCGGAATCGGGTCTGAATTTCCCTGAACCTGTCATTGTCGGTGAAAATGCGGAGCGATCCTTAAATATCAGCAATATCGGTGCGGACACGCTCCATATTTCGTCCATCACCATCAATGATTCCCAGTTCAAAGCTGTCTATGACTCGTCTATACATGGACGAACGCCAATGATCGCGCCCCCGCCGAATGACCGTTCGGTGTTCGTTTCCGTCATATTTACGCCGGAAAAGGCCGGTGAAATAAACGCTGTCCTCACCATAGAGAGCAATGACCCGGATTCGCAAACACTGGAATATCCACTAACCGGTATCGGCCGTCTTCCGGGACCGCCTCAGATCACCGCCCAGCCGGACACTCTGGATTTCGGGGTGGTTGACCTCAAAGCGGCGAAACAGTTGAATTTCAAAATCGCGAATCGCGGGGAATCTGACCTCGTGATATCGGAGATCGAAAGCGACAACAACCACTTCACCGTGGGTTTCAACCAGCAGCAGACAATTCCGGGCGGCGACAGCCTCTACTTTGCAGTGCAGTTCGTTCCGGACAGCAGCCTCGTATACAACGGAAACCTGCGTATCTATTCAAATGATCCTGAGCAGAGTACGTTGAGCATGCGTTTACGCGGACAGGGCAGGCCGCTATATGATCAGCATATTGTTGTCGAGCCGGAAGAACTGGATTTCGGCGAGATTGCGGTCAATCAATCCACGACCAAATATTTCTGGGTGTATAACACCGGGGAGAAGCCGCTTATAGTCTCGAGCATCACGACTGAAAGACCTGAGGTCACATTCAGCCGGACGAATTTCACTGTGAATCCGGGCGCATATCAATATGTCGCCGCGACGTTCAAACCAAAGGCGCCGGGTACTGTGTTTGAAAATATCAATATTATCAACAATGATCCGGATAATAGGATTATCTACGTGAGGTACTCAGGACAGGGTCGTGAATTGGATCCGGCATACATCTCGACAAGTGCCTCACAGAACACGATCTCTTTCGGATCTGTTGGATTGAAAAGGTCCGCGTCAAAGTATATCAAGATATACAACACCGGTGAAAAGACCATGACTGTCTCCAGCGTTCAGACGAATAACCAGCAGTACACCGTGAATTCCAGTTCCTTTATCGTCTATCCGAATTCGTATCGCTGGCTGTATGTCACATTTACGCCACAAGCCATAGGAACAATCAATGCCGAATTGACAATATACAGCGACGCTTCAAATGCACCCGGTTATATCGTCGACCTCACCGGAACGGGAAGGGCTCTTACGCCACCGGCTGCCACGCTGAGCCATAGTCAATATAATTTCGGGGAGATCGGTGTTACCTCGGAGCGTTCCTTTTATCTCCGCGTCATCAACAGCGGCGAGGAGACATTGAATGTACAGCTCAGCCACCGGGATTCGTCCGCGTTCAGGTATAACATCAATAGCTTCAGCATTCTTTCAGGGGGTTCTCAATATGTGCTTGTATTTTTCAGGCCTGAAAGCGTTGGATCATATCAGGACACATTGACGCTCGCCACGAATGATCCTGTGCGACCGGTACTCTATGTGGCGCTTTCCGGCGCCGGGAGAGAGATGTACGCCCAGAAAATCAATGTCGATCCTGAAATTTTGAGCTTTGATTCGGTGGGCGTAGGCCTTTCCCGTACAAAATCGATATGGATCGCCAATGACGGGGAAAAAGATCTGGTGATCCAGAATATTTACACGACAAACTCGGTATTCACCCTGGAAAATCAGGAGATGACGATAAATCCGGGAGATCACCGCTACGTCTATGTGACATTCAAGCCGTTGACATCGTTCGCCTATAACGACACGATCTTCATCGAGAATAATGATCCTGATGCGAGTGTCTACAAACTGCCGGTTACGGGATTTGGCCGAAATCTCATCGATCCACGCATAGCGATCACGCCAACATTCCTGGAGTATGGTGATGTCGCACTGAACGACTCGATGATCATGAGCATCTATCTGACCAACACGGGTGAGCGGCTGCTAGAAATTTCGGGTATCACGCGGACGGATAGAAACAATTTCTGGATACCTGCTGAACAGCAGAGCTTCAGCATCGAACCCAATCAATCAAAATCCATTCAGGTGGAGTTCAAACCGGTGGAGAAGAAGACGTTCGACGATTCTTTGATCGTACGCAGTAATGATCCATCGAACCCGGACGCTGTCGTTCGATTGAACGCGACGGGCAGGGATTCGCTGACACAGCAGCTGACAATACAGCCGGATAGCCTGATATTTACACAGACTGCAGTTGGATATAGCAACACTCAATATATTCAATTGACAAATTCCGGAGAAAAAAGGCTTGTCATAGAGCAGATTGACAATGAAAATGATCATTTCGTACTCAATTTCAAGAACCTGGCCCTCGATGCCTATGAATCACGAGAGCTGGGTATCACCTTCACTCCCAGCAAGCTGGAAACGTATGAAGACACGCTGATTATTCAATCGACTGATCCCGAATTTCCAGTGAAAAGAATTGTGATGCGGGGAGCCGGTAGAACCCTGAAAGATCCTCAACTGGTGACAACACCTGATTCGCTTGCGTACGGCGAAGTCTATCTGGGTGCAAGTCGTCAGCAGGGTTTTACCATTCTGAATGGGGGGGATCTGCCATTGAGAATTTACGGAATCTCGACAACTGATGCGCAGTTCACGGCAGATCTCTCTGATACGTTTACAGTCGAAGGCGGATCCAGCAGATATGTTGAAGTGACATTCCGCCCGACGAGCGACGGCTATGCCTCGGCTATTATGACGATACAGAGCAATGCCGGAGCAGCCGAATTGAGCCTCTCGGGTACTGGCGTACGAAACACGTTTGTTCCAACACTTTCAGTGTCACCATCCAAACTCAATTTTGAGACGGTTGCGATCAATATCGTCCACGCGAAGACGCTCTGGATCTCCAATATTGGTTACGACACATTGCGTGTCTCAAGCATTAATTCGAGCAATCCCTTATTCACTGTTTCGGCAAGTGACAGCAGTTTCTCACTGGCTCAGAACAGTTACAGAGCTGTTAATGTATATTTCAGCGCCGATAGCGTCGACACATTTACCGGCACACTTTACATTATGAGTAATGACCCCAATCAGCCGGAACTCGCTGTGACTATCAGTGCCACATCGCGAAACCTGCTCGATCCAAAAATCTACGTGGCCCGGGACAGTCTGAATTTCAGCACAATACCGCTGAACAACAAGACGGCGATGAACCTCATGATACAGAATATCGGGGAACAGAGGCTCGACATTACCGATATCGCCATGTCTGACAGTCAGTTCAGTGTTCTCAGCAGGGCGTTCTCGATATCCTCGGAATCGTATTATTATCTGCCTGTCTATTTTCAACCTGATAGCGTCGGGATGCGTACCGGTATGATGACCATCCTCAATTCGGACCCAACCAATGACTCTCTGAATATCGTGCTGAAGGGCACCGGGCGAAATCTGATACCGCAAAGCATCGCACTCTCTGCGGATTCACTCAATTTTGGCACCACTGTGATCAACAGATCGAGATCGCGATCGTTTTATGTGATCAACACCGGGGAGGTCTCCCTCGAAGTGAGCAGCATGACTGTTGCGAGCGATCAGTTTGCGGTAAACGATGATATTTTTGTCGTTGCTCCCAGCGATAGTCATCTTGTCGTCGTTACCTACAATCCGACGCGTACGGATACGATCAATATTGATCTGATTATCAGAAACAACGACAGCGTTGAGAAAAATCAGATATTGAATTTGCCTGTGACGGCGAAATGCATCAAATATGATGGACCGCAGATCGCGCTCAATCCGACAGTGATCCAATACGATGATCTGCTGCTTGGTTCGAGAAAGGAGCGGTCATTCTACGTGATCAACAATGCGGTCGATTCGACGCTGATTGTGAGCGATATCAGGGTTGCTCAGTACTTGGATGAGAATTATATAATCACGCCCAGAACATTCAACGTCGCGGCTGGCGACAGTCAGATCGTCTATGTGACATTTAATCCGCAGTATCCAGGCTATTTCAATACAGATTTGATCATATTTCATAATGACGACTTCAGCGAAAATGACCGCGTGAAGCTATACGGCAGAGCCATACAGAACATCAGCGGGACAGATGTCTTGAGCTCGATATCGGGCTGGCAGTCAAGCGGCTATTATCCATTCAGCAATGTATTGAAAGATGGACCGGATAACGCCTGGTTTCTCAAAGATTTTTACCTCCAGGGTATGCCGTCCTCGGCGATGTTGTACATATCATTCAAAGACAGCCTCAGGCTTTTCATAAACGGCTCTTTTGTTCATTCTGCGACGTCGGATACGATCAAGAGAGTCCAGAGCTGGAATATTTCAGATCTCGATGTGTCCGACTATTTGAACATCGGCAGAAACAGGATCACCGCGTACGTCTCAAATCAGTCGGGACAGAGCGGATTCGATTGCGTGTTGCTGGTGGATGGTACACCAGTGATCAGGCATGGCGGCTTTTATCCGGATGAGTCGGCTTTATGGTACTATTACGGTATTTCCGGTGTGCGATCCACGGTTCCTGTCGTGTATGAAAGTCGATACTGGTACTCGTTCGAATATGGCTGGACGGGGTTGAGCGATATAGTCGCAGACTGGAACTTTGAGCTGGGTTCAAATGATACGACTTATGATAACAGCGATTTTGGCAGGCGCATAGAAACGAAAAATGTGCTATCCGTACCCGGTATCATTGGAAAAGGCATTCAATTCACCGGCGATAACACCTCTTATGTCAGGATGCACGCAAATCTGGACGGCATACCGAGAACTTTGCAGCTCTGGCTGTACAGTTATGAAAGTCTGTCACGCGATCAGGTGATCCTGAACAACGGAAGCCCCGGGTATTATGGAAACGGCATGTATGTGGATGACAGATCGACCCTGTGGATCTACTATCCGAATGGCAAATTTTCCACCGGATACACACTGAGGCCCCAAAAGTGGTATCAGCTGGTCGTCAAATACGAGAGTGATGTGATCCACGTCTATGTAAACAGGGAGCTCATCATTTCTTACAACTACGTGAGAGGGCTCCCCCAGGGCAAGAGTTACCCCTATATAGGCGGAAACCCGGATATATCCACTGTGTCGAACGGTTTTTTCGGTATCATCGATGAATTGACAATTCTGAACGACACAGGCAGCCAGATTGTGATGCCGGATATCGTATCCATTAGCGTGACTGATACAACCGGCGTGTCGGGAGCACCTTTTAACCTGCAACTTCATGTTGAGCCTTCGCCCTTCTCGCTGAAGAGCGGAGTGGTTGAATATGCGCAGGGAGGATATCAGCAATTCAAAGAGTCTTACTTTTCGGTACAGGATTCGAATTCTGTTGACGCAGATATCAGTATTCAAATTCCGGCGAATGATGTTTCGATCAGCGGTCTGAAGTGCAGGATTCGTATGGAGACCGATTACGGGACCAAAATATTCCCGGATCCGGCATCGGAGGATTCCTTAATCTGGATTCCTGTCTATACGGAGGGAGAGAGCGCGACCGTCGCGATCGATACTGTTTTCAAGATGTTTTCGGTGCCATATACGCTTGATGACAAAAGCGTCGAGTCCGTGCTTATCGATAACCTGGGTATTTACTCCCCATACGACTGGCGTCTGTTCCAGTGGGACGCGAGTCCGGAAGTCAAGGACTATGTCGAGTATTCGGATCAAAACTGGGCAGAACAGCCTGGTCTGGAAAAGGGGAGAGCCGTCTGGATCGTTGGTGCTCAACCAGGTGGATTCGATGCCGGAAGTGGTTGGTCTCCCATGGACATGAAGAGCTTTCGGATTGAGCTCAAGCCGGGATGGAATCAGATCAGTAATCCGTTCCCGTTTCCGGTTGCCTGGGAAGATGTGGAAAACAAAACAGACGCCATCTCGGACCTTGTCTACTACGAAACGGTGAATGGCATCGGATATGAGCGAAACTGGCAGGTGATGACGCCATGGGAAGGGTATTTCGTTGAGAACAAAGACAGTACATCCACAAGGACGCTCTACCTGCCGCCTGTTGCCACAGCGGCTATGCCCGGCATTCCGCTGGCGAAACGGTACGATACAGCTGATTCAGAGGCATTGGTTCTGATTTCGGTGGAGGCCAGCTCTGGACGTTATTTTGACCACGACAATGTATTGGGCGTCAAAGATGACGCAGCGCAATATCTGGACTATTACGACATGTCCGAAGCACCGCCTATCGGCAAGTACGTCGGGCTATGGGTGGATAATCAAGAGTGGGAGCAGGGTGCCGGGAACTATACCGCCGATATTCGAAAATCCGGTTCAGACGGATATACGTGGACATTGCATGCCGAGTCCAATTTGTCTGGAAAAGGACGCAGCATGGAACTGAACATCCGGCAGCATACGAAAATACCGGAAGAGTGGGAGATCTTCCTGTTTGATCTTGAATCGGATATCGCGGTGAACCTGAAGGAAAAGACGAATTACGCTATCGAGCTTCTTTCAGAAGGCGTGACGGCGAGAAAATTCAAGCTTGTGGCAGGAACTGAAGCCTATGTGATCGACAACAGCGATGGGATTCCATTGGTACCGGCGACTTTTGCGCTCTCACAGAATTACCCGAATCCATTCAATCCGGCGACCACCATAGAATTCACGATATCCAGGAGAACGCCGGTCGAAATCCACATTTTCAATGTGCTTGGGCAGCGAGTGCGTGTGCTGATGGACGATATGATGCGGGCGGGAAGACACAGGATAGTGTGGGATGGACTGAGTGATGACGGACATATGATGACGACGGGACTTTACTTCATCCGATTAAGGGCTGAAGGCAAACATAGCGTGAAGAAGATGATGCTCGTCCGATGACGTTGCATGCTGATCTTATCGCTAAAAAACAAAATGGACATAAGTCAATTCAGGATATGTCCTTTCAGGAGCGGACAAATGAAAAAAATACTATTGCTTTTACTGATGGCACCGATGACTCTGCTCTCGCAGGAAAGTTATCAGGGTAGCTCCTCCAAGACTGGATTCATCCGGAGCATGGTCGTTTTTCAGAACTGGAAAATTGACGGTGTCGACGACCGGATCGCGGAGGGAAGTCTGCCTATTTTTATCAACTTACCTGTTCGGGAGAATATGAGCCTGCAGATTTTGCACTCTCCTGCGATTTCACGGTTCGGCGAAAGCGAATTGTCCGGTTTGTCAGACACCTGGCTTCGCGGCAGCTATGTTTTTCCGAATAACAGACTCATGCTGAGCGCAGGCCTGGGTATACCTACCGGCAAAACCGAATTGACGGCTGAAGAGGCAGCGCTTTCTTCGATAATGAGTCAGAATGTATTCCGCTTCAGAACGCCTGTGTTTGGTCAGGGTTTGACGGCGAGCGCGGGATTTATGTATGCATTCCCATTGAGCGACCAATTCACGATGGGAAGTGGTTTGAATTTCGTATTCAAAAACAAGTACAAAATCACCGAAGAGATGCAGAATGACTTCAATCCCGGAGAGCAGATGGGAGTGACTGTCGGCGGCAGTTATCGTTTCAATTCCGGACTTTCGATTGATCTCGATTTCCTTTACACATATTTTATGGCAGATGAAGTCGACGATACGGAGATTTTCAAGGCAGGGAACAAGTACGGCTTGAAAGGTGGGCTCCGCTACGAGGGGGTGAGAACGATGTTTCTCGCTGTTGGCAGAATGCGATATTCGGATAAGAATGATATCTGGGACGGATCAGCACTCATCACAGAGGAGAAGAACTCCAGCCTCTTTCAAATGGAACTGGATGCAATTTACAGAATAAAGTTTTCGCCACTCTATTCGCTGGACCTCCTGTTTGAAGGGAGATCATACATAGAGAACGAATATCTCCTGGGGCAGGCGGATATATTCGGTGCTGGCCTGGGTAATAATATTCAACTCACAGAGAATTGGGGGGTCAATCTGGGTTTCAAGATATTTTTAGGTGATGCTTACTACAATGGGATTGTGCCGAATTATTCAGGCAATGAGCTGAACATCGGCACAATCATCAGGTTCTAATTATTTTGCAACAGCATACTGAAGATCCATTTTGGGAACTCTATAATTTTCTCGCTCCAGCGAGCCAATGGTAATAAAACTCAGGAGATTTCTGCCACAGTTGTTTTCACACTGAAAATTGTTAAAGAGTTTATCGCACTCTTCCTGCGATTTTATACGAAATTTTTTGACGGTTCCGCATGATTCGCACGTGATGATCATTTCGTATAATCTTACTTTCTGCATATTTATGTCTCCTAAGGATCAAGTATAACTAGTCATCTTCATTCTGAGCAATTATTATACCATTGGCCGGAATGAGTAAAAACAGGGTATTCCGGGCCTGTTTTTCCGGAATAAATGATACAAATTGATGCACTGTATCAAAACGGACACTTTTTTGAAGAAATTGTAACAACACATTTTTTTAACTTGACAAATGGATGAAAAAGTATTATATTGACTGCTTATGTTAAAATTAACGACCATAATTATTTTGTTATTAATCACTTATTCGCTATATCGCTACACAGCTAAACGAAGACAGGAGTTACGTCGAAGAAAGTATGACATATTAGAGCGGCTGCGCAATCGGAATGAAGACTAATTCGATCAAAAAAAAGCTTGCATAATTTCATTTTTTTATTTATATTTCAATACTTTGCGGGAGTAGTTCAGCGGTAGAACACCACCTTGCCAAGGTGGGGGTCGCGAGTTCAAATCTCGTCTCCCGCTCAACGTCCAGGCGGCGTAGCCAAGTGGCTAAGGCGGAGGTCTGCAAAACCTCTATTCATCGGTTCGACTCCGATCGCCGCCTCAGTGATTTTTAATCGCCGGGGTGGCGAAATTGGTAGACGCAAGGGACTTAAAATCCCTCGGATGTTCACATCCGTGCCGGTTCAAGTCCGGCCTCCGGCACGAACATTGAGGGCGATTAGCTCAGGTGGCTAGAGTGCTTGCTTGACATGCAAGAGGTCACTGGTTCAAGTCCAGTATCGCCCACGAAGTCAATTCACTACGATTACTTAGCAAGCCGAATCATGAGCACTTTCACGATTCGGCTGTCTGATATTTAGGGATATAATGGAAGAAAAAATACAGATTAAATTTCCGGACGGTTCAGTTAAAGACTATCCGAAGCACATCACCCCTGTTGACATTGCCGGCGAAATCAGTCAGGGGCTGGCGCGCGCTGCAGTCGCAGCAAAACTGAACGAAGATGTCCTGGATATGAATCGTTCCCTGGAGTCGGGAGGGGATATTGTCTTTCTGACCCCGGATTCCAAAGAGGGGATGGATGTCTATTGGCACAGCACCTCTCACGTGATGGCGCATGCCATCAAACAACTGTTTCCCGAAGCAAAATTCGGATTCGGGCCGGCGATAGAGAAGGGGTTTTACTATGATGTTGAGGTCGGGCGCACGTTGACACCAGAGGACCTGGAGGCCATCGAAAAGAAGATGCGCGAGATTGTCTCTGCAGATAAACCATTTGTCAGAGAAGAGGTGGATAAGAACCGGGCAATGGAGATATTCCGTGAGCGGAATGAGTCCTTCAAGTTGGAACACATCGAGGATATCGAGGGGCAGATGAGCATATACAGTGAAGGTGATTTCATCGATCTGTGCTCAGGCCCGCATCTGCCATCCACAAAGCGTATCAAGCATTTCAAGCTGCTTACGATTTCCGGTGCGTATTGGAAAGGGGATGAGGCGAATCCCATGCTCCAGCGGATCTACGGCATCTCTTTTCCGAAAAAGGATCAACTGGATGCGTATCTGGAAAAACTCGAGGAGGCGAAAAAGCGGGACCACAGACGCCTCGGTAGAGAGCTGGATCTCTTCAGCATCAACGACACGGTAGGCGCCGGTCTGATTTTGTGGCACCCAAATGGCGCGCTGATTCGCCGTATTATTGAAAATTTCTGGATTGACGAGCACATGAAGGCTGGATATGAAATCGTCAATACACCGCATATCGCCAGGCTGGATCTGTGGGAGAAGAGCGGACACCTCGATTTTTTCACTGAGAATATGTTCACTCCGCTGGACATGGAGAATGTGCAGTATCAGCTGAAACCGATGAACTGTCCGTTTCACCTGGCCATCTATAAATCGAAAACACGCAGCTATCGCGATCTGCCGATAAGATGGGCGGAATTGGGCACTGTTTACAGATACGAACGTTCCGGTGTGCTGCACGGCCTCATGCGCGTTCGAGGCTTCACCCAGGATGATGCGCATATATTCTGCCGCCCCGATCAGCTGCAGGATGAAATACTCAGATGTCTTGATTTTACGACATTTATACTCAAGACATTCGGATTCGATCAGTATGAAGTCTATTTGTCGACACGGCCGGAAAAATTTGTAGGCACTATTGACAACTGGGACAAGGCGACACACGCCCTGAAGACAGCTTTGGAAAGGGTGAATCTGGATTATGAGCTCGATCCGGGTGAAGGTGTTTTTTACGGTCCGAAAATTGATATCAAGATAAAGGATGTGCTCGATCGTTCATGGCAGTGTACCACAATCCAGGTTGACTTCAATGAGCCGGAACGGTTCAATATTCTCTACCGTGGACAGGATGGTGCGGACCATCAGCCGATCATGATTCACAGGGCGCTTATGGGATCGCTCGAGCGCTTTTTCGGCGTTTTAATCGAGCATTACGGCGGTTCTTTTCCTGTCTGGCTGGCCCCTGTTCAGGTTATCCTGCTGCCGATTACGGACGCTCAATTGGAGTACGCGGGAAAATTACGCGACCGGATGCATGCGGCCGGGATCCGTGTGAAGCTTGATGACAGAAATGAGAAGATCGGTTACAAGATCAGAGAGGCCGAGACAATGAAAATTCCTTACATGTGCATTATTGGTGAAAAAGAGGCGCATGATGAGACGATCTCTGTGCGAAAGCACAAAGAGGGCGATCAGGGTGTCTCTGGCACAGAAGAGTTTATCAGTACAGTTTTTGAAGAAAACAGATTGAAAAGTATATAGTACTTATTGGAGGTGCAACAAGATTAAGAAAAAGAATATTAGGGTAAACGATCAAATAAGAAGCCCTAAGGTCAGGGTGGTCGGTGCCGATGGCGAACAAGAGGGGATCCTTGATGTGCAGAAAGCCATTCAGATGGCCGAAGAGGCTGGTTTGGATCTGGTGGAGGTTGCTCCGAATACAGATCCACCTGTTTGTAAAATCATGGATTTTGGAAAATACAAGTATGAGATGAGCAAGAAGGAAAAGCTTGTAAAGAAGAAACAGCACGTCATCCATGTCAAAGAGATACGAATGCGTCCGGGCATCGAGGACCATGATTATGATTTTAAGATCAAGAACGCAAGAAAGTTCATCGAGCAGGGAAACAAGGTAAAGTTCAACATTATGTTTCGAGGGCGGGAGCTTGCTCATCAGGAGTTTGGACAGCAGCTCATCGACCGCATCATCGAAGAGATGGAGGACATCGGCAAGGCCGACAATGTACCCAAACTCGAGGGACGTAACATGGTATTGTTTATAGTAAAAAAATAGGTGGTTAGCTATGCCAAAGATGAAAAGTAAAAGAGGCGCGGCAAAGCGTTTCAAGGTCACGGGAACCGGGAAGGTTAAGCGCTATCATCCGTTCGCAAGCCATATTCTCACGAAGAAAACGACGAAGAGAAAACGGAAGCTGAGACACCCTGAGCTCGTTTCAAAGGAAGAAGAGAAGAAAATTAAAAGATTGATATTAGCTTGATGTTGGGAGGACATTTTAATGCCTAGATCGAAAAATAGTGTGCCGTCGCACAGGCGCAGAAGGAAAATACTCAACGAGGCAAAAGGTTACCGCGGTGGCAAGAGCAAGTTGCTCAAAACTGCCAAGGAGGCAGTGGATCGCGCCCTGACTTACGCCTATCGCGACAGGAAAAAACGAAAAAGTGATTTTCGCAAATTGTGGATTACGCGTATCAACGCAGGTGTACGGGAGCATGGTGTGTCCTATTCTGCTTTCATGAACCATATGAAAAAGAAGGACATACAGATAGACAGAAAGATGCTTGTCCATATTGCGGCAACAGATCCACAAACATTTGAAAAAATAGTAAAACAAGTCGAAGGATAGTAGTTGTTCAAATGACTTCGAAATTAGATGACATCATCAAACAGCTCAAAGAGCATCGGTCTGCATTTGACGATGAACTGAATAATGCGCAGCGTCCCGAGGAGGTGGAGGGCCTGCGCATTAAATATCTTGGACGAAAGGGTATCATTACCGGATACTTCAGCTTTCTAGGTCAGATACCGGCCGATGAGAAGCCCAGGCTGGGAAAAGAGCTGAACATTGTGAAAGGATACCTCCAATCTAAAATCAAAGAGAGAGGCGACGGTCAGAAGGGGGGCAAATCATCAAAGGATCTGTTTGATGCGACTCTTCCCGGTATTGAGCCACGGCTTGGCAGGCGTCATCCGTTAAGCCTGGTGTTGCGCGATATCAAGGAAATTTTCAAGAGCCTGGGATTTGTGGTTGCAACAGGACCGGAGCTCGAGACCGATTATTATAATTTCGAAGCCCTGAACCTCCCCAAGAATCATCCTGCGCGGGATTTACAGGACACGTTGTACATAGGGGAGAATCTCGTTATGAGGACGCATACCTCCCCGGTCCAGGTACGGACTATGGAGAAGCAGCAGCCTCCTATTCGCATGATATCGCCCGGTCGTGTTTTCAGGAGAGATACCGTTGATGCCTCGCATTATCCTACATTTCATCAGGTGGAGGGGTTATGTGTGGATCAGGGAGTATCATTTGCGGATCTTAGAGGAGTGATCTCTGCTTTTGCCAGAAAGCTCCTTGGTGAGGACGTCCGTATCAGATTCAGACCTAGCTATTTCCCTTTCACGGAACCGAGTGCTGAATATGATATTTCGTGCACAAATTGTGGTGCAAAGGGATGCCGCGTCTGCAAGGGAAGCGGTTGGCTCGAGATATCCGGGGCTGGTATGGTGAATCCGGCTGTTTTCAAGCATGTCGGATATGATAGTGAAAAGTACACGGGCTACGCCTTTGGTATGGGCGTGGACCGCATTGCCATGTTAAGATACCAGATAAGCGATATTCGCATCTTGTACGAAAACGATGTCAGATTTCTGCAACAATTCTGAGGTATGTGGTGAAAGTTACTGTAGACTGGTTGAAAAAATATATAGATTTTGATTACGATCCTCAAGAGCTGGCGTATCATATGACCATGACAGGTCTTGAAGTCGATGGCATCGAAAACATAGATTACACTTTCGAAGGTGTCGTTATCGGAGAGATCGTAAAGGTTCACCGCAATGCTAAATCTGACAGATTGACAATTTGTGATGTGAATGTCGGCAATGAAGTTTTGCGTCTCGTATGTGGCGCACCGAATGTGGCAGCAGGTCTTAAGGTGCCTGTAGCGCCGGCAGGATCGAAAATGCCAGACGGTACAATCATTCAGACTGCAACCATACGCGGACAGGAATCCCCGGGCATGATATGCTCGGAAAAAGAACTCGGTGTGTCGCAGCGTTCAGATATCATCATGGAAGTTCCGGATGATGCAGAAACGGGTAAGGATTTCAAAGAATTCCTCTCTTCGGGCGAAACCGTCATCGAGATCGATTTGACCCCGAACAGACCGGATTGTCTGGGTATGATCGGAATCGCGAGAGAGATTGGCGCATTGAACGGTTCAACATTACAGCTGCCTGTTGTCAACGTTCCGGAATACGACGATAAAATGATCGAAGATCATGTGAAAGTGATCATAGAGAATCCTGAAAATTGTCCCAGGTACTCGGCACGTTACATGGATGGCGTCAAGATTGGGCCTTCGCCATTATGGCTCGTTAAGAAGATCGAAGCCATAGGCATTCGATCCATCAACAATGTCGTCGATGTGACCAACTTCGTGATGATGGAGACTGGGCAGCCGCTCCATGCCTTTGATTACGATTACATTGAAAAAGGTACCATTGTGGTACAGAATGCCAGTAAGGGACAGAAGTTCACTACGCTTGATGAGAAAGAGCATTCTCTGAGCGATGAGACCTGCATGATCTGCGATGCAGAAAAAGCTGTGGCGCTGGCAGGTATCATGGGCGGTTTGAACTCTGAAGTCAGCGAGAAAACCAGCCGAATCCTGCTGGAAAGCGCGTATTTTAATCCAGCCAATATACGGAAAAGCTCTAAATTCATGGGTATATCAACAGATTCATCACAACGCTTCGAGCGCGGTGTTGATCCGAATGGTACGATCTATGCATTGGACAGGGCAGCGCAATTGATTGCTGAACTGGCCGGAGGTAAAGCGGCAAAAGGCGTCGTCGACGTGTATCCGGAGGAGATCACTGCCGGAGAAGTGACATTACAGATAGATAAGGTGAAGCGTGTTCTTGGCGACGAAATCGGCGTCGAAAAGATGTGTGATATCCTGGATTCTCTTGAATTGAAGACGCGGTTGAATCAGAATAGAATTGAAGTCACTGTGCCGACATACAGGCCGGATATAAAAATAGAAGAGGACCTGATTGAAGAGATCGCGCGTATCTACGGATACAACAACATTAAGGAAAACACGAGCGCGACAATCAGCCTGTCCAATACGCATAATGAAGGCGAAAAATTCGCAAACGCCATCGGTGACGCGTCAGTTGAGCTGGGATATTACGAAGTCCTGACGAACACGCTGATGAAACCTGAGCTGACGTCACTCTTTTCCAGCCATGAACCGGTCGGTTTATTGAATCCATTGAGTGAAGATATGTCTGTGCTCCGTACGAGCATGATACCCGGTTTGCTCCTGGTGGCGCAGCATAATATTAACAGAAAAAACAAAGATTTAAAGCTATACGAGTCTGGACATGTCTTTCATTGGACAGTCAGGAAAAAAGAAGAACATTGTGAAGAGAGCAAGGTTGTCTATCTTGTCACCGGCTCTACTTTTGAGAAAAACTGGCTGGACAATTCAAGACCTGTACAATTTCATGATATCAAGGGTGATATGGAAAGTCTGCTCGTGCGACTTGGCGTAGACAACTTCTCGCACTGCGAAGTCGATTTACCGTTTCTCGATGATCGACGCCTTGGTATCGAAGTGAATAGGGAGACTATCGGTTATCTTGGCGCCATTCACAAGAATGTACTGAAGAAATTCGAACTTGAGGACGATGTCTTCATCGCGCAGTTCGACATGCAGACTTTGATGAATGGCAGGAAAACGGATAAGAGATTTACTCCGATACCGAAGTTTCCAGCAATCAACAGGGATTTATCTCTCCTTCTGGACGCATCGGTTCCAGCCGCAGATGTTGAATCCGTGATACAAGAATCGGCCGGGGAGTACCTCAGAGCGTTGAGGCTATACGATCTCTATAAAGGGAAGCAGATATCGGCTGATAAAAAAAGCCTGACTTTTGCACTGGTTTTCTACGCAGAGGATAGAACACTGACAGAGGCTGAAATCGATCAGAATATGAAGGACGTTATTGAAACTTTGAAAAAAAGATTGAATGCTCAACTTAGGGCGTAAAACAAAAGGGATCGTTTCATGCCAGAAAATCAACTCGGCTTACTTGAGGATAAAATTAAAAAGGCAATCCAGTTGATCAGTGACCTGCAGGCCGAAAATGATCAACTTAAGAAGGCGAACGCAGAGCTGACACAATCGCTTTCAGAGAAGGATGAAACGATACAAAAATTTCGTAAAGAATACAATGAATTTAGAGAGAAACAATCTAACTCAACAATCAAGAGTGAAAAAGAAGAGGTAATTAAACAAAAAGTTGAAAGCTTGTTAGCTAAATTTGACAGCTTACAACAGTTGCTGATCGGATGAATCGGCTTCAATCATTTGGGAATTATTCATTTTCTCATAAATCTATAATGGATGACCAATTTAACGTTTTAAAAGTAAATATTTATGGTAATGACTATCCTATCAGAGGAAATACTGATGTAGAGTATATTCGCAAGGTGGCCAAGTATGTGGACAGCAAGATGAAAGAGGTATACGGAGATGTCCCGAGCGATTCTCATCTTAAGATTGCGATTTTGGCTGCGCTCAATATCACGGATGAACTCTTCAGGGAAAGATCAGTGAGTACCGATCAAAAAGAGGATAATATTTCTGGCAAAATTGCGGAATTAACTGAACTATTGGATGAAAAACTGAAGTATTATAATCTAGACTAAAAAAACGTTAAATTTCCACATTTTCCCCAAATTAAATGATTGAGGCACAGCCTTTGGCAAATGACTGTGGCTGTTATTTATTTTGGGGATTTTTTTTATAGTTGGAGGATCAATGGAAATATATTGGATGATAGCACTCGTCGCCATTGCGGTACTGGCGTTCATTGGCGGTTGGCTTGGCAATAAGAAGCTCGCCCAGGGCAAGATTGCCAATGCAGAAAAGATGGCTGAAAAAATTATATCCGAAGCTGAAAAGTCCGCTGAAACGACTAAAAAAGAGAAATTACTTGAAGTAAAAGATGAATGGATCAAGCAGAAGCAGAATTTTGAAAATGAAACGAAATCCCGTCGAGTTGAACTGTCTAAACTGGAGAAACAGCTTGCCAGCCGCGAGAACAATATGGACCGTAAGGTCGATCTGATGAACCACAAGGAAAAGGAGCTTGCGAAAACAGAAAGAACTCTCAAGGAGAAAGATACAAAGCTGCAGAAAAAGATACAGGATCTCGATAATCTGATCAAGGAACAGAACATGCGGCTCGAAAAGATTTCTGGATTGTCGGAAGAGGACGCAAAGCGTGTACTGATGGATAACATGCTCGACCGAGCGAAGCAGGATTCAGCTCAGATGGTGAAAGAGATAAAAGATCGGGCGAAGCAGCAGGCGAACAAGGAGGCAAAAGAGATCGTCATCCAGGCAATACAGAGATCTGCCGCAGATCATTCGGTTGAAACGACGGTCTCTGTGGTTAATCTGCCGAATGATGAAATGAAGGGGCGGATTATCGGCAGAGAAGGACGAAATATTCGAGCTTTCGAGACAGCCACCGGTATTGAAGTGATCGTCGATGATACGCCAGAAGCCGTTATCCTGTCCGGGTTTGATCCTTACCGAAGGGAGATCGCCAAGCTCGCATTGGAGCGACTCATCACTGATGGAAGAATTCATCCTGCGCGCATCGAAGAGGTTGTGGGTAAGTGTGCGGTCGAGATGGAGGAGAAAGTCGTGGAACTTGGAGAACAGGCGCTGATGGATGTGGGTGTACATGGTGTCCATCCCGAACTTATCAAGATGCTGGGCAAGCTGTACTACCGGACCAGTTACGGACAGAACGTGCTTCAGCATGCGGTCGAAGTGGCCAATCTCACAGGGCTCATGGCCGCTGATCTAGAGTTAGACGCCAATATCGCCAAGCGGGCCGGCATCTTGCACGATATTGGCAAGGCAATCGACAAAAATACCGAGGGAACGCATACGGAAATCGGCGTCGAGATTGCCAAAAAGTATAAAGAGCCTGAAATCGTGCTTAACGCGATCGCCTGTCATCATGAGGACGTTGAGCCGACGTCGCCGATAAGTATCCTCGTGCAGGCGGCAGATGCTATTTCCGGTTCTCGACCGGGTGCCAGACGGGAGACGCTGGAGGGATATGTCAAGAGGCTGACAAAACTGGAAGATCTTGCCAAATCGTTTCATGGAGTGGTCAAGACATACGCCATCCAGGCGGGCAGAGAGGTCCGCGTTATGGTTGAGCACGAACAGATCGATGATGCCATGGCAGAGCAGCTGGCAGTGGATATTTCCCAGAAGATACAGGAAGAGATGGAGTATCCGGGACAAATAAAGGTGACTGTCATTCGCGAATATCGCGCGATCGACTATGCAAAATAATTTTTGTTGATTTTTTGTGATTTTTTTTATATTTTACTATCAATAACGTTAGGCGTATTCAGTTGAGGATCTTTCAGCAAGTGCGCTGCTGGCACGACCGGCACATCCGAACGGTGAAGGAAATGATTTGAAAGAACAGCAGATCAACGTCTTGTTTATTGCAGATATTGTCGGGAAGCCCGGGATGGAGGCCCTAAAAGCGCACATCGCTAATGTCAAAGAGAAGTATCGCATTGATTTCTGCATCGCAAACGGCGAAAACGGAGCAGGGGGGAAGGGACTCACAGAAGAGATTGCGCACGAATATTACACCGTCGGTATAGATGTCATTACCGGTGGAAATCATATTTTCGATAAGCACAAGATCTTCAAATTTCTGGACCAGAATCCCAGGGTTCTGAGACCCTTGAATTATCCACCGTCGAACCACGGAAAGGGTTCTTTGGTAGCGACGCTGCATTCCGGCACAAAAATCGGTGTGAT
Organism: Candidatus Zhuqueibacterota bacterium; assembly: GCA_036351795.1. Taxonomy (GTDB): domain Bacteria; phylum Zhuqueibacterota; class Zhuqueibacteria; order Thermofontimicrobiales; family Thiofontviventaceae; genus JAZBPW01. The sequence goes on from JAZBPW010000163.1 coordinate 18,495, forward strand.
CAATGCACAGGGTAGGACATTCATGTATCCCATTGATTGTCCGTTTCGAACTGTTGCTGAAGAGGTCCAAAGGATCAAACTGGTGACTCCCGTAATCGTTCTGGACTTTCATGCCGAGGCGACGGCCGAAAAGATCGCTATCGGTCATTATCTGAATGGAAGAGTGAGCGCGGTTATCGGAACCCATACGCATGTCCAGACGGCAGACGAAAAAATACTCGATGGTGGAACGGCCTACATCACGGATGTGGGCATGACTGGCGCTATCGATTCGGTCATTGGTCTGGATAGGGATGTTGCGATCAAGCGTTTTATTAAACAAACGCCGATGAGATACCAGACAGGGGGAAGCGACACCAGATTTTCCGCTGTGGTTGTCTCTATTGATACAGTGAGCGGCAAAGCGAACAGAATAGAAAGGATATATA
>JAZBPW010000164.1:0-7408 GCA_036351795.1 Candidatus Zhuqueibacterota bacterium
GTTGCTCACCGATGCCTTTCTCATATATGGCGCACATCTGCTTGCCGGTCGAATTAATCCACAGACTATTGATGCAGAGTGGTTTGCAAATATAAGAGAAACCGATCTTGCGGAAGTACTTGAAAATGCCTGCCGAAACAAGGATATGGCTTCTGCCTTTGAAAGACTCATGCCGCCTCAGGAGGGGTATTCGAAATTAAAAAGTACGCTCAGGGAATATCGACTCATCGCATCCACCGGTGGTTGGACACCAATCCCCGGTGCTGCTGCAATAAGCACGGATGAATCAGGAAAACGCATTCTGGATATCAAGGAACGGCTAAAACTGACGAAAGATCTGTCCGAAGATGCATCTCGTTCACCCTACTTCAGTAAAGCGCTGGAAGATGGTATCAGGAAGTTTCAGATGCGTCATGGATTGGAGGTAACCGGAATCATTGATGGTGAGACACTCTCAGCGATGAATGTGCCGGTACAGGAGAGGATTTTACAAATCGAGGTCAATCTGGAACGGTGGCGCTGGCTGCCACAAAATCTTGGATTTAAGCACCTCATTGTGAATATTGCTAATTTTGAACTCGACATTGTCGAGGATGACCAGATAGTGAACACGATGCGCGTTATCGTTGGAAAGACCTATCGACGCACTCCGGTCTTCAGCGACAAGATGACTTATCTGGTGATGAATCCATACTGGCATGTCCCTGATAATATCGCGAGACAGGATATTCTGCCAATGATCAAGAAGGATCAGTCCTACCTCACAAACAAAAGTATGAGAATATTTGACTCCTGGGGGGCTGATGCCAGGGAGATTGAGGCGGGCACATTGAATTGGTCCGAAATAAACACCAGGAATTTTCGCTTCAGATTAAGACAGGATCCGGGACCGGAAAATGCACTCGGGCGTATAAAATTTATGTTTCCGAACCAATTTAACGTTTATTTGCATGATACACCCTCAAGAGAACTGTTTTTAAAGACCAACCGCGATTTCAGCTCCGGGTGTATTCGCATCGAGAAACCGGTAGAACTCGCGGAATATGTTCTCAAGGAGGCTGGGTGGAATAAGCATAAAATTGAGGTGGCATTCAAGAGACAGGTGGAACAGGCCGTAAAGCTTCCAACAGCAGTGGATGTACATCTCCTTTACTGGACATGCTGGGTAGATAACGACGGGAAAGTGAATTTCAGAAGGGATATTTATCAACGGGACAAACTTTTGACCGAAGCGCTACAGGAGGAGCCACCAGGTCTGCATTAGAAAGTAGCCTTAAGAAATCTATAATAGAGTACAGTTATGAAACCAAGATTATTCAAAAAAAGTTCTCAGAAAACAGGTATGTCTCCCGGTACAATCGTGCATATCGGAGAGAAAAAGGTCGATCGAGTGACTATCGAGGTCATCGAATACGATGAATCGAATTTTACCAGCAAAAGGGTGGAATCGATCAAAGAATCCATCCCCTTGAAAGAGAAGCCTGCAGTCACATGGATCAATATTACCGGTCTTCATGACATAGACTTGATAAGAAAGATCGGCAGCGCTTTTAATGTTCATCCTCTCGTTCAGGAGGATATTGTCCATACAGGACAGAGGCCAAAGCTCGAAGATTTTGATGACCATATCTATATCGTTACAAAGATGATCTTCGTCGATCCCGGGTTGGACGAGATCATCGATGAGCAGATCAGCATTCTCGTGGGAAAAAATTTTGTTATCACATTTCAGGAGCAGAAAGGTGATGTTTTCAGTGCCGTGCGCGATAGAATTGTCCACGGTCGATTTCGGATTCGAAAACTGGGCGCCGATTATCTTGCGTATGCCCTGATGGATGCTATTGTTGACCATTATTTTATCGTACTGGAAAGAATTGGTGAACTCGTGGAGGAACTTGAGGAAGAGCTACTCAATGAGCCGACCCAGAAAACGCTGGCATCGATTTATGGATTAAAACGCAAATTGATTACGATGCGCAAGGTCATCTGGCCGCTGAGGGAAGTGGTGGGAAATATCGAAAGGGACGAAATTCAATTCTTCGAATCGTCAACATATATTTATTTGAGAGATGTGTACGATCACATTATCCAGACATTGGATACGCTGGAGACTTACAGAGAGATGGTCTCAGGTATGCTGGACACGTATCTGTCGAGCGTGAGTAACAAAATGAATCAGGTGATGAAGGTGCTGACGATCATTGCGACTATTTTCATACCATTGACCTTTATTGCGGGAATTTACGGTATGAATTTCGAATACATGCCGGAGCTCAAATGGCATTGGGGATACCCGGCCGTCTGGCTTATCATGATATTTGTTTTCATTGCGATGATCATATATTTTAAGGTGAAAAAGTGGATATAAATCGAGGTGTCAATCGAAAATGAAAAAAGCAACTCAAACAATGCAACTTGAAAATCTGTTTCAGCCCATTCAGCTGGAAAAGGATATTTGTTACCATGTGAACTCGGGACAACTGCATGTCTGGTTGGAACAGGGCATGAATGAAATCCGTTTGACGCATATACATCAGGATAACGGCGCCGGGGCACCCGCTCTACCTGATGGCGCTGATTGGACGCGATGGGCCTTTGACGATGGACAAAGCATTATCACTATAAAGCCGGTGTTCCCGGAAAGAGCCATTGTGATCACGCCGGAGTCCTCTTTCTGGCTTTTGAAGTCGACGGAAGCCACTATTTACATCAGAATACCATTATGGCTGCGCTTTATTCTTGGTGGAGAAAAAGGACGGACTCTCACTGAGCTGCCAACGCGCGTGCTTTCCAATACATGGTTCGGTAGTTTTTCCGAGGGGGAACTATGCTTGTGGCATTTATCTGATGTCAGCAGAACCGTCGACAGGTCACCTGAAAAAATGCATTTGGTGATATGTCCCCTGCACCTCATAAACCTTTCAGAAGAGGATCTGCTTGTCGACAGGATCTGTTTGCGTGTGAACAGATTGAAAATGTATCATGGCGGCGAAAATTTATGGAGCGACACCACGACGATCAATTACAAAGGGAAAAACGAGAAAGGGGAGATCAGCATGAGCGGGAAAGCCCCTGATAGTGATCTCGAGTACACCTTGTTAAGTGCGCCCAGACATCGGGCAAGAAAAAGTTTTGTAGCGAAATCGTTTCAAACATTGAAAGAACTCCCCGGATTGGGATTCTAAATATGGAGGCTCTATGAACATTGATTTAAGTCAATTTTTCACCGAAGAGAAACTGACGTCACTGATACGTTTCGCCATCCTCATTTTGGGGGGCATACCTCTGCTGTACTATATCAGCCGGTTGATCAGAACATATACGGCGCGTAAATTTTCGGCACAGCAGGGTATGATTTTCAGTAAACTTTTTTTCTATCTCGGTCTCTTTATTATCACGTTCTCCGTGCTCAATGAGTTGGGATTCAAATTGCACAGTCTGCTCGGGGCTGCCGGAATCGTCGGCATCGCTGTGGGTTTTGCATCGCAGACGAGCGTGTCAAATATCATCAGTGGCCTGTTTCTGATCGCAGAGCAACCTTTTCAGGTGAATGATGTGATCACAGTACAGAACATCACCGGTGTGGTGATGTCCATCGATACGCTCTCAGTCAAGTTGAGAACGTTCGACAACAAGTTCATCCGCATACCGAACGAGACGATCATTAAAAGCGAGGTCACCAATATCACCTATTTTCCCATCAGGAGAGTGGATATGACTGTCGGCGTGGCATACAAAGAGGATATCGGGCGCGTTCGGAAGATATTGCTCGATATCGCACGCAATAATCCCCTTTGCCTGAATGAGCCCGAACCACTGGTCATTTTCTCGGGTTTCGGTAATTCCTCAATTGATCTGTTGTTCGTTGCCTGGGCGGTTAAAGAGGATTGGCTCAAGGTGAAAAATTCATTAGGCGAAGATGTCAAGCGCAGATTTGATGAAGAAAAAATAGAGATTCCTTTTCCCCACTTATCTCTGTACAAAGGGGAGGCGACAGCCCCGATACCTGTCTCCATTGTGGAAAGCGCGCATTGATCGGTCACTCAAAGACGTGTACTTTATCTTTGAATAACGAATGAGCCGAATATGTTTGAATGAGCGAGCCGCATCGACTCAGACACTATCTCTTTCGAAATATCGATTTCGAGGAGATCTGTTATGAGCCAGCCTGTTTGTTGAGGAAAAAACTAATTAATTTCTACGAGTTCAATGTCGAAATTCAGGTCTTGACCAGCGAGCTCATGATTGGCGTCAACAGTGATCTCCTCTTCGGAAATCTCGATCACTTTCAATATCAGCCGGTCACCTTCAGGTGTTTCTGATTGCAATTTCATGCCCAGTTCGGGTTTTATCTCTTTCGGCAGTGCTTCCAGAGGGACTTTCCCGATGAGACTGTCCTGAGGCATACCATAGCCTTCCTCTGCGGGGATTTTCACCTTGTTCTTGTCACCCGCTTGCAGCCCTTCGACAGCATTCTCAAATCCTTTGAGCAACTGACCTTCGCCGAGTGTAAATTCCAGTGGATCTTTGTCTTCGGATGAATCGAATATGGTGCCATCATCAAGATAGCCGGTGTAGTGAACCTTGACTTTGTCTCCGTTCGCCGCTTTTTTCATTGTTTTTTCTCCTGTCGAAATTAAATTGAAATATTGGTCACCAGGAAAATCTCAACTTTTCATTTCGAACAAAAAAGAGAAATAATCCAAAGTGTCTTGGTTTATATCCTATCTCTGTTGACTAACTTTAACGTTGATTGACGAGTATTGTTCAATTCGATTTTGAGAATATCAGGTCTGGAATAATGTCCCGCTGCATCGAAGTTTTGTCGTTCCTTACGAACAAGGCAGTGATCCAGATGTGCGACAATCATTTGTTCTTCATTTATGCAGGGCTCTACAAGCCATTCGCCGTCTGGTTTTGCGATACAGGAACCGCCGTTGGCGAGGATGTCGGGGGCATTGGCACGTATACGTTCGGAATATGGAACCGGTTCAGAGATGTCGCTTTTGCGCATCAGGCCACTTGCGGATATCACATAGGAGCGCGACTCCCTGGCGATAAATCTTGTGATATCGGTTGTCAGGCTCTCAGAGCCCGGCCACGCGGCGATATGAAGATCTTCACCCTGCGCGTAGAGTGCGGCCCGTGGCAGCGGCATCCAGTTTTCCCAGCAGTTCAACGCGCCCATGGTGAAAAGTCCGAGAGAATGCGTTTTGAGTCCATGACCATCGCCCTGGGCCCAGGCGAGCCGTTCCTCGTAGGTAGGCATGAGTTTACGGTGAACGGACAGCAGATTCCCTTTTTCATCGATCGTGACGAGTGAACAGTACAGGCTGTGACCGCCCCGGTCCTTTGGCCGCTCCACGATCCCGAGAACCACCCGGATTTGATGTGACGCCGCACATTCGAGGATCGGATCTAATTGACCGGCTTCAATCTGAACGGCCTGATTCATATAAAATGCATAGATCTCTTTCTGTATTGGCGAGTTGAAACGGGCGCCGTCTGTCTTTTCGATCCAGAATGGATATCCGGGAATCAGTGCTTCGCCGAACACGACAAGCCGGCAGTCCTCATGAGCCGCTGTCTCGATGTATCCAGTGACTTTCTCGATTGTCTGATTTCTGTTAAGCCACACCGGCGCGATCTGTGCGATTGCTACATGAAGCATATCATTGGATCTTGTATAAGATTTTTGAACCATTTTATAGCTCCAGTTTTTTCGCTGCAATCATTTCGTTCCCAGAAAATAATCCCGCCCGTTCACAAGAGTCTCCATCTTGCGATCGGCGATCGTTCGTTTCAGCATCCAGAAGCCGCAATCAGGATGCACCCAGCGGATTCGGCCAGGCCCTAATATCCTGACGGCATTTTCGATCCTCCGGGCGATCTCTTCTGCAGTCTCGATGTGATTGACCTTGATGTCCACGACGCCGATTCCGATATCCAGGTCATCTCTGATCTCTTTTAATGCTTCGAGATCGCTCTCCGGCCTGTGTGCCAATTCGAGTATCAGATGATCACAGCGCAGCGAATTCACGAAGCTGATGAGCTGATCCCAATGTCCCTTTTGTATCACCTGACCTCCGTAATTGCCGAAACAGAGATGCACTGCTTTCTCAGCAGTGATATTGTCGAGAATGCGATTGATGGCTTCTGCGGCCAATGGTGCGTCTTCCGGTTTGCCGGGTATGTTGGCTTCATCCACCTGGACACAGGCGCATGGAAGATCTGGGACCTGTGCCGCAAGCGTATCAGCAATATCGAGGATCATCTTCTCAAAACTGTTGTAGTGATTATCGAGCAGGGTTCTCGCCAGCATATAAGGACTCGTTAGAGTGAATTTGAACGGCCGGTCGGCGACTGAAGCTGATCGCATACAGTCAGAACGCAAATCCAGTCCGCCTTCACCGATCACATCGTAAACAACGCCTGCTGGTTTTCGTCTGAATGCCATCTCATGTTTGCGGTAGAAATTCTCCGCATCGGACATCCCGATGCGAGTTGAAATGCCACCCATGCGGCTGATAAAATATTCGATCATGCCATTGGTGTCGGGATGATTCATGTCAAACCGGTAGAGCTCGCCGTCGGTCGGCAGGTCGATACCGGCTCTCGCCTGGCTCTGGAAAACAACGTCGGTTGCATCAACAACCGCCTGTTCCGAACGAGCCGTCGCGAGCCAGTCGATGCTTGAATAGGAGCCGACTGTTGTTGTCAGGATTTCCGGGGTATCCGGTATGTCATTTTTTGTCAATGTCATCTTTGAATCCTCAAAATTACTTTATAATGATACACTTGCGAATTTGTGAATGATTGTCAAATGTCATCCTGAACAGGTAGAGAGAGCTGGGAAGCCCTTCACCTTTGAAAGGGATTTGATGTGCGCCTGGATCCAGAGTGCGATCGATGATGGATGATATATGCCTGCCTGAAATATCCACGAGGTCAATGGAAACACGCCCCGTTTTTGAAATGAAAAATCGGATGACCGTTCCGGCATTGAATGGATTCGGATAATTCTGATACAGTCTGAAATCGCGGGTTTGTGAAATGTCGTTGGTGCTTACAGCTGTATTCCCATTACTCGCGCCCGGAGTTGGATAATCGAAAAAGGTAAATGCATTCCCGGCATCCGTAGTTCTGCCGAAAGAAACGTCTGCGCGTTGGGCGGAGTATGTGAGCGAGTCGATAAATATGAGCTCTGTCCCATCGTTAAACGAAAGGCAGATCGATTCGCCATCCCCGTCGAGCTTGATGCCGGTATGAAGGAGGCCCTGTTCCGGTTGTTTGTCGGCCCACAACAGAATAAATCCGCCGGGTACAATGGTGGTCTCCTGTGGATCCGATTGCGGAATTTGCCAGGCATCCGGATCCTGAAGGTCGTCACTGATATACAATCCGCCGA
>JAZBPW010000165.1:0-5055 GCA_036351795.1 Candidatus Zhuqueibacterota bacterium
GTGGATTAACAGCTCCGGCGTTTCCGGGTCGTCGGATAGTATGGATATATTTTCATCGTATACACCTGTCTCGAGGTCTGATGCGCTTGCCGCCACCTGCACGAGCTGGCTGTCACCGGGCGACACTGTAAAAGAATCCGGCAGGATCGATTCGATCCAGGGTGCATCTGAACGTATCTTCGCGACATTCAGTCCGGTATCTCCGCTATTTCGTATGACAAATCCCGCGGTATCGCTCTCCCCTTTTTACGCCCTGAAGACGAGCGTGTCCGGCATAACAATAATGTGCGGGAAAGCGACAATCTCGATCGAAACAGGAAGAGATAGAGCCGGTGTATCCGGATCATTCGACTGGATCCCGATCACGCTCCCATACATGCCCGGGCCTATACCGGCGCTGTTCATCGTCACTCGCACGAGCTGGCTGTCACCGGGTGCGATTTCCGCTGTATCCGGTTCAATTGTTTCTATCCAGACAGCATCGGACGAGATATCAAGAATGATTAAAACACCGCTCCCCCTGTTTGCTATTGAAAATACTGTACTGTCCTTCGTATCGACTGGCAAATTGACGTGCAGCGAATCCGGTTTCACAACGATATCCGGTATCTCGAATACAGTCAATTTTACCGCGACTGTATAATCCGGTGTATCAGGATCATTCGACAGAAAATGCAGTGGTCCGGCGTAATCACCGGCGGCTCGATCTTCAGCGCTCACGCTGATCAGAATGTCCGCGTTCTGTCCGGGTGCTATCGAAACGTTTTGCGGCTCGACAGAGGTAATGAAATCAGATTCCGATATGACTGTTGAGACATCCAATACAGCGCTGCCGTTATTGGCGATGGTCAATCGCCCCTGGGCCTGATCACCGGTTTCTAGCGAATAGACAAGCGAATCCGGCGTGACATCGATGTCGGGTTCCGGTTGCGGACCTTCTCGAATTTCTAAGCGCATTGGTTCATCGTATACCGGCATATCCGGATCATTGGAATCGATATTCAATATCCCCGAATAAGTCCCGGTGTCCAGCTCAAATGAATTGGCGGTAGCGATAACGATCTGGCTGTCACCGGGTGCCAGTTGAAATTTATCAGGACTGGCGTCGACGAACCAGTTTTCTTCGGAATACATGCGCGTGACATAGAGTGCTTCGTCGCCTCTGTTTTTCACCAAAAACACAGTTTTATCTTCCTCCCCAGGCACCATGTCCCCGTACTCCACAGTGACCATGTGCAGGTAGTCCACATTGTCTTCATTCCAGGTAATTCCATCATCACTGTAGAAATTCATTCCGGGCGTTCCAACCGGATCGTTTAGCGAAGTCGGCGGTCCGGCGCTGGTTTCATAATGACCGACCCAGAAAGCGCTGTTGAATATCACATCATCCTCTCCGCCGATGGGTGTCGTGATCCACTCCGACTTTCGTGAACCGACACTGACACTGCGTTCGGTTTCGTAAATGATCTCTCCCGGCAGTCCGTTGTCATCATCCCAGATATAAAACCTGACGTTTTTTTCCATGGTTTGGCTTTCATCGACATTTCTAAAAGCCGTGATGATCTGCCTCAGCGTGCATGTCCGCGCCGGAATCAACCGCGTCGCCTCATATTCCACCTGATATTCTGGAAGGAAACGCGAGAACGGCGGAGTGTAATCATTTGTGAGCGTATCTAGTTCGCCGCCCGTCTGGTAATGCATCATAAATGGGATCGGATCATCCACGGATTGATATCGCTTTCGTAGCAGACCGGAGTCGATTGATCGCGCCTGTCGATGGCTGGCTTGTAATCCAACGGCGAAACGAAGTGTGTCCGGATAAACCTCGATTTCGGGTTCGCTGTCCAGATACTCCACCACCGCTTTGTGAAGATAGTCAAATTGATCCTCGAGCCACACATCGCCATCCTGGCTGTAATAATTCACGCCAGGAGTCACCACTGTATCGATGAGTGAACTCGGCGGTCCTGCCGACAACTCCACATGGCCAACCCAGAATGCGTCTCTTGCGATGAGCAGATAATCGTCCAGGCGAACTTCTATCCAGCTGGATGTCAGCGGTTCGATTTCAATCTGCATCTCTCTCTCATATAATCGATCACCGGGGATTCCATTATCATCCGACCAGACGATAAACTGAACTCTCTTGCTTTTTGAATCCAGCGAGTCGTAGTTGTAAAAGCCAGACAGCAGTGTGCGTACGGCGCACTGCCCGTCCGGAATGAATCTTGTTGCTTCATAGCTTGTCTGAAAGTCCGGATCGGAAAAGACGAAGAACGGCGGTTCGTGTTCGTAAGTCAATGTGTCGCCAGACTGGATAGAGGCACCTGACTCATTCACCGCCGCGACAGTAATATCTTGACGGGATGATGATACAGGTAACAGAACTTTATCCTTTGCCTGAACCGAAAAAGGAATGAAGAAACAAATAGATATCAGGAACGTATTATATTTGGACATCTTTCACCCCTGCGTATAAAATAATATATCTATAATAAGATTATTCGATATAAAAATCAACGAAAATCTGCTATATTTAACCTCTTTCATGATCACCCGGGAGGTGTGTTATGAAAATCAAATTTATGTTTCTCACCATTTTCATGTGTGCGTTCAATTTACAAACGGAATCATGCTGGTCAACTGAATTATCGACGAATGCCGGGACCGCTCAGTCTGATAATATTTTCGAGTGGGTGGATATCACGAACAATCTGACGCATGGGACGCCATCTTCGCGGATCAATGATATCGCACCGCATTCTTTTTTCGGCGACTCTGTATGGATCGGTACAGGCGGTGGTGCCTATTTTTCCTCGACCGGCGGCGAGCGCTGGCGCGTGATCGAACTGGGAAATCAAGAAGAACTTGACGCGACGGTCACCGAGACCATACCCAAGCCCCTGGTGGATTGTCTCTGCTCTGTCGTGGGAATCGGCACAAGCGAACCTCTGACCGGCTCCGCTGAGTGGCATGGACGCGTCTTCAGAAGTCTGCTGGACGGACACCGCTGGGAAAATATGGCTGCGCCCAGGTACACTGTGACTGCCCTTGCTTTCAATTACTGGAATCCGTTTGTCATATACGCCGGGTTATTTAATGAGAACGCCCAGGGTGGCGGTCTGTACCGGTTCAAGAGCGGCACCGGTTGGGAGCAATTGACATTCGTCGAAGACGCCTCACTTGGTAATCCGAAGATCAACTGCATTGCTGTCGATCTGGCTGATACGAACAGAATATATATCGGCACCGCGCGGGGGCTCTATTTCACGCATAATAATGCCGCGAACTGGGCCCATGTGCTTCAGCCGTTCAACGTGGTCTCCATTCTCACGCCACGCACTGCCGACCGTCAGGAAATCTACGCGGCGACCGGCGGACGCAGCCGTTCCGATGGCATCTATATGAGTCGTTCCTTTGGCAAAGAGTGGGACGTGATTCACTGGAGAACCGATATTATCGAACTGGTCGACGTCACACATTATCATGCCACGCCGCCCTATCCTGAACCATTCTACATGGCGGTATATGGCCAGGGTGTATTCGTCAGCCTGGACAACTGCCATACCTGGACCGGTCTGAACGAGACGCTGAAAGACATGAATGTCACGGCACTGGCATCGATACCCGGTAAACCAGGACAGCTCTATCTCGGCGCGGAGCGGGGGATTTACAGGTATGCTCCTGTAGATGTCACCGTTGATCTGGATATCAATGATGATGATCTGGCCTACTGGCCGCCGACGCCCCGGGACGGCGAGCTGATCGAAATATATGCCACAGTCAGAAACGAATCGTCCGTCGACGTCTTCGACATCGACGTCAGTTTTGTGGACAACGCGGATGGCATGCTGACAGTCATCGTCCCCATCGACACGCTCACGATCCCGCATATTCCGCCATACTCAGAATACACACTGCGCGCGGAGTGGTACCCTGACGGGCAACATGGTGGAAACATCATTTTCGTGAATGTAGATCCAGAGAACAGGATCCGTGAGATGAATGAAGAAAACAACATGGCGCGTATCGTGATCGATCTTGAACGGCCTCCGTATACCAGACTGTGGCAGAACATTCGCCGCAATCTGCCGGTCATGCGTGTCAACGACATATCCGGACATCCGTTCAGGAATGGCTCGCTATTCATCGCCACAGATTCAGGCGCGTATCAGTCTCATATCGATGACAGGCAGTGGGAAAGCGTCAAATTCACCGATCCTTCTGATTTCCGCGTATCGAATATCGAAGCGGAGATGCACCCATTTCTCGACTGGACTGAGCCGGTGATCTGGATCGGTACCGAAGAGTACAGCGATATTCCTGAGGACAGACTCGGCCGCGTCTTCAGAAGCGAAGATGGCGGATACTCATGGAGGGACCTGCAGTTCACCAATGTGGCTGTTTCCGCGCTGCACGCGCTGAGAACCAACAGCCTTCTCGGCTACGCTGCGGCTTACAATCCATTCTACTATCAGGACGATTTCTATTTCTATCAGGAGGGGCGCTGGGAGTCGCATGACCTCACTCCCGGTAATTCTCTGGTTAACAGGATCAATTGTTTTGGCATCGACCATCCGGACGACCGCACGCTCTACATCGGCACAAAAAACGGGCTGTACATATACGACCGTATGAATAATACGATGATCAGGACACTGGATCACCTCAATGTGGTCTCCATCGTCACGCAGGGAAACTACCGGCAGGGCGCGCTCTATGCCGCAACAAGCGGGGATTATTTCTGCGATGGCGTTTATTTAAGTGATGACGGCGGTATGCATTGGCGCAAAATCGCGAATTACAAAAACATCATCGCGCTGACAGAGGCAGCGCCCAGCGACTTACCGGGCACTGCGGCGCCTCATCTCTATCTCGCTGTGTACGATCACGGTATTCTGGAATCCAGGAACGGCGGCGAATTCTGGAAAGACATCACCAATAATCTTGAAGATCTAAAGATCGTCAGCATGGCAGTGGATGCACAGGATCCTGAGGCTGTATATGTTGGCACTGAGAACGGCATCTACTGGTTTGATGATCCTCCTTCGACAA
>JAZBPW010000166.1:0-8798 GCA_036351795.1 Candidatus Zhuqueibacterota bacterium
ATCCATTCTTCTTCAGGATATCGTATGCCCGCAAATAGCGCATCGTGGTGAAGAAGTCAGGAAGCGCGGGGAGTCCGTCTGAATAGTCGACTCTTCTTTCAATGGCCTCTTCGGGATAGACTTTCCTGTAATCTCCGATTTCGAGGACCACGCGCTTCGCCCGATTGGCATACTCTGTTTTCTTCTCAATCTCATAAAGATTCGCGTAAATTGAAGCCATTTCCAATACGCCTGACGGTGGCCGATATCCCCATATACTCTCCGGATCCATTTTCTCTTTCCAGACATCGACCAATGAATCATAATGTGCCCATCGCCAGTCGGCCGCGCTCTTCGCGAACTCCAGATATCTCGCTCTGGGTATCGGATCAACCGGTTCATTTGCGAACAAATTCGACGCGAGCACAAGCACGATACTGATCATGATGAAATATTTGCGCATTTTTTCCTCCCGTTGGAAAACAACTGTGTGCATTTCTGACTTAATCGTCTTTGACGGCAACCATCATGATTTCTACCAATCCATCGGCCGGTATTCGCGACACCTCGAGCACGGCCCGTGCAGGATAATCGGATTTGAAATATGTTTTATAGATATCATTAAAAGCACCGTAATTATTCAAATCAGTCACGAAAACCTGACATTGGACGACATCTTCAAGCGAAAAACCAGCGAATTCAAGTATCGCTTTCTGGTTGTCCAAAGCCTGTTTCGCCTGTGCCTCGAAACTTTCTCCGGCGAATTTTCCGGTCTCCGGATCCAGCCCCAACTGACCGGAGAGATAGAGCATATCATCAATTTGTATCGCCTGGGAATACGGACCGATCGCAGCCGGTGCATCGGGACAGGCGATCACTTTTTTCTCAACGGTTTCTTCCGAACATCTTGATACCAACAACACCAGAAGAATCAGAACCATGAACTTTTTCATTTTAGAATCCTCCTTATAATGTTTAGACAAATCAGTCGTCCTTTTTCTCGACATATTTGAAAGAAACTTTATCCATATTTGCCAGTTTCCAGATAACGCCGAAATTCAACCGGCCGACGCTCTCCATCACTTCAGGATCGAGTGTGTCCGGTAGATCACGCGGCGTATGGTATGTTGATGGACCTTCCCCGATAGTGTACATGAAAACGGATGGGATACCGGATTCATGAAACGGATAATGATCTGAATTGGAGGATGTCCATCGCCTGCGGATTGGGATCTGCACATATCTTTCACTGCATTGATCGTAAATTTTGGCAAAATCCGGGTATGTGTGTCCACCGACGATCATGAAAGCGTCATCACCGATCCCGACCATATCCAGGTTAATCATCGCTTTCGTCTTTTTAATGTCGAACAGGGGGTTTTCGCAATAGTATTTAGAGCCGAGCAATCCCATCTCTTCGCCGGAAAACGCGATGAAGAGTACCGACCGCCTCGGTAATGTATCAGCCGTAGCAAATGCTTCGGCAATCTCCATCACAGTGCTCGTTCCGGAAGCATTGTCATTGGCGCCATAGAAAGTCAGATCTCCGATCTGGCCGACGTGATCCGCGTGCGCGCCGACAACGATGAATTCGTCCTTCAGTTTCGGATCGCGGCCTTCGATATATCCGGCGATATTTGCGGTGACCTGGTCCTGAACGAGTTCGCTGTCAATATTCAAGCGCACGCGATGAGGCAGCGTCATAGCCAGGGATTTACCTTCGGATTTGATTTTCTCCTTCATTGTATTGACACTGTATCCGGAACCCTTGAACATGTCGTTGGCGACAGACTCTCTTATGACGACGGCAGGGATATTCTGCTTGTAGGAGATCGAACCTATCGGATTCCCGACAACGAGCAAACCGACGGCTCCGGCATCCATTGCGAAACGCGTTTTATACCGAAGGCTGAACAGCCTCCCAAAATCAGCATCTTCAATTGGCGGCACCCCGCGAAGCACCAATACGATCTTTCCCTTCACATCGATGTCCGCGTAATCATCCCAGTTGTTTTCAGGTGATGTGATACCATATCCGGCAAAAACCAGATCAGAATTAATTTCAACATTCTTTGCAGATCCGACCGGCAAGAAGTCTTTCTCCATATCGTATCGAATGATCAAAGTATCGCTTTGCGGTAATGTGATTTGCAGCTCCAGAATGTTGTCATCACTCAGAAAATTTCTATCAATCGCGAATTCCTGGAAATAGGACTCACCGTTCACGGCGGGTTTCAGATTCATTTCCGCGAACCGTTCGGCGATATATTCAGCCGCCAAATCAAAACCTTCGCTCGCCGGTCCTCTGCCGCTGCATTCATCGCCCGCTAAAAAGCTGACATGTTCAAGACATTCGGCTCCCGTAATGCTGCGCATCGCTTTGATTTCAGGCGATGTTCGTTTCACTGTGTCCTCAGCACTGGCAGTATTTTGAAATAATATCAATGAAAATACAATAAAAGCGTAAAATATTTTTTTCAAACTTCTCTCTCCTATTTAGATAAATATGTTATTCTGAATTTGAGTATCATCAGTCTTTGAAATTGATGCTGGGGAAACGTTTGTAATCACGCAACTGAACGGTTTCTCCCCTCACAGCCCATGAATATCCGGCTTCGCCGGGCAACATGCCCTTTTGATAACATTCGTAAAGGGCTGCATCCAGCCCCTTTGCCATCCACCGCTGCTCTTTTTCGTTCCGTACGATCATCTTTCCAGGTAGCGATTGCACTTCCGGGACTGATTCCTGAGCGCCATGTGTACAGATGAGTTGAGGTCTCGACGCCTCTGGTCCGCAGACCACCGGAACACCGGGATCGCGCACCTTTTTCACGGCTTCGAAAGTCTTCTTGAACTGATGATCTGCGAACGGCGACGGGTATCGCTTCGTCCGCCCGTCCTTGAAGACCGCGATAATGTCCTCGTGGAGCTCTGCAAATGAAACCACTGCATTCTCGAACTCGAAATGAAACATTGGTCCCTTTTCCACTTCAGATACGTGCGAACCATAGAAGAGGATCTCAACATCTTCACGCGTCTTGATCCTTAACGCGGCGGTGTCGTAGTTTTCGATGGGCGTCGCCCTGTAGAGCTCGGCGGTCAGTTCGTCCGGGTAAGCACTTGTGTTGATCTTCTTTCCCAGTACATAAAACTGATTGTGAACATAATGCGCCATGGCGTTATTCACAGGACTATCCAATATCCAGCGGCCGTCCTCGTCCTTCAGCTTACCAGCCCAATTGTTTCTGTGGTAATAATCATCTCCCCGGGGCCAGAGGCAGATTGTCTTCAATCTAATTGGCTTCCCGAACACCTGATCGATAATATCCTTTTTCAAATCAAGGATGGACTGGGAAAATGACCATTGATAGCCGATCATTACCCAGCGGCCGGTCTCTTCACTAAGTGCAATCATCTCATCCGCTTCCTGGATGGATGTGCCCAGCGGCTTATCGCACAACACATGGCTGCCGTTCTTCAGGGCAGTGCATGTCTGGGGAATGTGGAACTGAATCGGAGAAGAAATGATCACCAGATCGGCCTTGTGGCCATCGGCGTATAATGACTCAAGATCCTTGTAAGCGGGAATCTTCCTCTTCTGGATTTCCGGATAGATCCGGCAGCTCTCGGCAAAGGGATCGACTACAGCGGTCACTTCGACGTCACCGCGCTGGAATTCATCAAATATCACGCGAAGATAGTAGTAACCATATCCACCGATGCTTACCATGACAATTTTTACGGGTTCATTTTTTGAATTCATATCTCTCCTGTTCACGATGTTTTATTAGACATGGATAATCAAGATAATAAGACTCCTAACTCAGAGCTCCTTCTCCAGAAGGTCGACTTCGGATTGAGTACCTGTCTTCATATCAATCGCATATGTCTTGATCTCAAAGCCATTGAGCGCTGCCATGAAATCAACATTCAGCGGCGCGATACTCACTCTGGTCTCTCTTTCAGTTCCTGTCGGTTCAAACAGACGGATAATCAACCGGTCATCCTCCTCTGCCATTTTCATGGCGCTCAGCTGCACGACGTCATCTGACAATACGATCGCAGGCTTCACCTTTTCGCCGCTCCCATCCGGAAAACAGCAAAGCGCCATAGGGCTTTCGCTCTTCAATAATGTTTCAGATTCAATATTCTCATTTCTTTGAGACGCATCTCCAGCATTCAGCCAGAATTTGAAAAGCCTCTCACCCTGGTCGAGCCGTGGCTCGAACCTGTCCTGGCGAACGATTGGAATTCGTTCATCCACCGGATGTGCCGCATAAGCAGCGGATCTGAGCATCGAAATTCTCAGTTCGCCATCTTTATAGTCGAAACCATAGGTCGAATCATTGATCAGCGTCAGCGTGTGCTTCCTGTCTCTCGAAGTGACGCTAACCCATTTCTGTGCCACGAGCTCTTCGCCATGACGCTTGTATTCCTCAACTCCGTAAGCCACCTGACCTCGGGGAATGCCATCTTTGAACACGCTCGGCACCGATAGCTTGAGCATCTTATCCTTCTCCATCCAGAACATCCTGAACTCGATTCCGATTTCACTACCATTTCTCGGTATTGTATACCGGACGCAGGCTTTTGAATTTTTATACCTGAACAGCGCCTCCACAATGGTGCGTACAGGTCCGTCCTCTACGATGTGAACAGGCGACAGGGCTTTTACATCCAATCCGGAAAATTGCGCGCTCTCCTCACTATCCATGAGCTCGAATTCACCGATCACGTCCCTGAAAGCCCTCACCCGCATTCCCCACGGATCCGGATAATCGTCGATGACCAGTAATCTGGCAGCTCCGGATTCGAGGTAATCCACACCGTTTACGCGATAGGTCTCGATCAACCCGGTCACTTCACTGATGATGACTTCGGTTTCATTGTTCATGAATGTCAATGATTCAGAAAGATCTTTGCTCAATATCTGTTTGGCACCGGCGCCCTCTTTTTTGAGGAAACAGGTGAAACGATTCATGGCGCATGGTTTCAGGACGGTTCGGAATGCCACCCGTTTTCTCTGATCGACACGAATATTGCAGCTCACCTTCTCCAGCTGCACAGTCATGAGGCGTCCGTCTTCGTCTTTTATCTCGGGTATCAGATTGTAGCTCAAATCGAAATTGGGCTGCGATGGCTGAAACTCCATCACCACAGTATGCTCCAATTCATACGGATGTGGATTGTAAACGAAAAGAGGAAATTCATCAGCCACAGCCTTGCGTTCGCCGGAAAGCAGGGCGAAAAAAACCCGCGCTCTGATTCGATTGACAATCTCGAGGCCGTGGTTCAGCTTCCGGACCGCCTCAGCCTCCACCTCGGCAATTCCGTCACCGGGAAGGATATCGTGAAATTCACAATAGAGGATGTTTTCCAGGGCGTCCCGGAGTTCATCCTTCGGATATTCCATCAGATTCTGCATTGCCGCCTGTGCGGCCATCTTCTCGGTCTTGAAATACTCGTTTTCCAGCTGTCGATGCAGTTTTTTGACCAGTGACATCGATGTATAACAACCGACGGCAAAGGGATTCAACTCCTTTGCGACGCGCGGCAAAGTGTCTGACTCAGCCTGCCTCGCCTCGAAATAGTCTTCAGGACGGCCGTGTACCACATCCCACCGGGTCTCCGTCCGCTGCAATTTAGCGATATTCTCAATATCTTCCCTGGAGGGTCCACCGCCATGGTTGCCGATTCCCCATAGCAGAATGCCTGTATTTCGTTTACCCGTGTTCTTTTCAATATACATTTGCACCTTTTCGTCGGCTTTTCCTCGCCACGAGTTGTAATGATCCGGAATGTGATGTGCCGTGATCTCCGAACCATCATAACCTGTCCACACGAAATCTTCGAAATCGATCCATTTGATCTCTTCCCCGAGTTCATCCAGACAACGGCGGTCGGGACGGCAGAATACGTAGGAGTGATATCCTGACTTCGCCATGATCTGGACAAGGCCTCTTGTATGTCCGAAGGGATCGAAGTTGATAGCGGTACTGGGCTCTGTATTGAATTTCTTCTTGAAATACTTTTTAGCGATCAGGATCTGACGGACGAATGATTCACCCGCAGGCATGTTGCAGTCCGGCTGTACATACCAGCCCCCCATGATATGCCATCGTTTTTCAGAGACGAGGCGTTGAATCCGGGCAAAAAGCGCCGGTTCGTACATTTCAATCCATTGATAGAGAAGAGATTCGTTGTGGCAGAATGCGAATCCGTCGTATTCCTCACACAAATCTGCGGCAGTTCTGAATGTAGACAGAGTTTCAGCAAGACCTTCTTCCCATTCCCAGAGCCAGACAGGATCCAGATGGGCGTTGCAAACCAGATATAGTGTGTTTTTTTTCATTCAATATTTCCTGATCAAATTATTGTCAACCACAGAGGACACGGTGAGTACAAATGAATGGATGTCGCCGGTGTATCGTGGTCTGTTTAATCTGCTGCGCTGAAGTGTCTAATGACTCGCCATCCCTCCTTCTACGTAAATATCCATATCCGCATAAGGGATGTGCAGCTCAAGATCATCATGCTTTATGATATCAACATTTGATTTGAAGGACGTCTTCTCCATCCCGGAACCAGACTTAACATCGATATGCAACCGGTGCCCGCGCAATGGAAAGCTGCCTTCGATATTATCGACGCCGGGGATGAGCCTCGGACGTATTCTGATGAAATCCTCTTCAAGTTGAATGCCGCAGAGATGATGCGTGAGCAGCGTTAACATCTCGGCCCATGTCCACGGTGTGATGCCAACCTGCGCATAGGGAGGCGAGATCCGAGGCCCATACATTTCGAACCAGGAGCAGGACTCCGCGCCTGAAATTGAATTCAGCCAGTCCAGGATCCGCCATACTTTATCGTAATCCCCGGTTTCCAGATACGCCCGCGCCATGAAAAGCGAGGGGAACGGCCAGGCGCCGTGCGAATCGGGTTCCGAATTCATGTTGTATCTGCCGTAACCACCGTAATCCCATCCCTGATTCCATAGCAGTTCGAGATGCGTCAATGTTTTCGACGCAATGTCGGAATCCGGAGGGACAAATCCAAGAGCGATCGGTTGTGCCGCGCAGGTGTCGGGATTCAGCAGATGTTCGATGTCTGCGGCAAGAGGCACCCCATCCGGCAGTCCGGAAGAGGCGGACGGCGTGATGGTCTCCTGCACATTCCCGTCGAGACCGCGCCTTTTGATGAATCCGCGGTCATCCACGAGAGAAAATTCGGGGTGATTGAGTATCGCTTCTTTCAAGTGAGCAGCAGCCGAATCCCATCGTTTGGCCACATCGTTTTTCGAGATCAATCGTGCCATGATCGCGGCTGCTGACAATCCGACAGCAGGGAAAATCTGATATGGAAGTTCGATACCCGGCTCGACGCCATAGATTTTATGCCGTTCCCAATATTCTCGGCTATTGTAAAACATGCCTGATTCCCCATGCCGGAAAATCTTCTTAAAGGGATAATCCGCAATTTTCAGAATCTTCTTCCAGTGCTTTTTAAGGATCCCTGTGTCTCCTGTCCAGAGCACATAATTCTTCAACACGTAGAGTAATGTGCCATTCTGATCGAGTTCCACATCCTCCGGATCCCGTTTTTCGCTCGAATCATACGTATCCCCATCGGGTGACACAAACTCTTTTAGCAACCTGTTGATGAGGATTCCTGCCATCTCATGATGACCGCCGTACACGAGTCCCAGCGCCATGAAAGAATGATCCCGAACCCATTCACGGTTGTACTGCCAGATGCTGGCATCCACAATCGCGGAGCGCGACATCACCGCGGGCAACTGATAGCTGCAGGCATTGAAATAACGGTTCATGAGCGGATGATGGAAATCGATATTTGATGTCTGCTCCCAGTATTGACGCGCCGTTGCCGGCAGAGGGAGGTCTTTGGCGAATTCAATTTCAATTGATTTATCATCCGGTTCAAATGAATACCTGATATAGAGTGTCCTGACCTGACCAGCCGCGACATTTATGTTTTTTTCGATCTCATGATTTCTTAAACCGGTTTTCACGACGAGCTTCAATGGATCATCGGACGTATTCGTTATTTCCACCTTCCTCAGCAGATATGGCTCATTCTGATCCGGACAGTGAAAGATCTCAACAATCTTCAATTCTTTCGCCATCCATTCGGCCTTTACAGCGGGAAAGCTGCTATCAGTCAACCATATGGTGTGGACATTTCCGGGCAACGCTTCAATGTCACCCGATATAGAGAGCATTGTTTTTTCAAATCCGGTATCGGGATCAAAGCTGAAAGAATCTCTCTTTTTACCGAGCACAGCAGGATCCATGAAAACGAGTGCCAGCGGCGTTCCCTCACCGGACGGGGCATGCTGTATCGCGGCCTGAATGTGGCCGTTTCCGATGTAAAAATAGTCAACATCTTTCAACCGCGTCCTGACATCCACATGTCCCTGCGCAGGATCATCATCGTAGATATGTTCTTTGACATCTATCATTATCAATTCCTTAAAAACTTAGTATATCCATGCCGCCGCTCACCTCGATCGCCTGACCCGTAAAATAATCCAGGTAGCCTTTGGCGAGCGCAACAGCCACTTTGCCGACATCTTCAGGATATCCCCACCGCATCTGTGGTATGAGTCCTTCTGCGATCAGCTTATCATATTTTTCTTTCACACCCGCCGTCATTTCGGTCATGATGATACCCGGCCGTATTTCGAAAACATTGATGCCGAACTCGGTGAGCCGGTCCGCATATATGCGAGCGGTATGACTGATGGCAGCCTTTGAGATGCAATATTCCGCGCGGTTCGGCGATGACGCATACGCGGAGAT
>JAZBPW010000167.1:0-23617 GCA_036351795.1 Candidatus Zhuqueibacterota bacterium
ATATCATTCCAGAATCCCGCGATGCCCTCTTCGATATGCTCCTTGTACAGGTTCCCCCACCACTTTCTTGCGCGCGGATCGCTGAAATCCGGAAAATGACAATCCCCCGGCCACACAACGCCCTGATAGATCGATCCGTCCGGATATGTGCAGAAATAATCGCCCTGAATGCCCTGCTGATAGGCATGGTATTCGGGATCGACCTTGATGCCGGGATCGATGATGAGTACTACCTTGAAGCCCATATCCCGCAGTTTGGAAACCATCTTTTTCGGATCCGGGAATCGATCCGGATGCCATGTAAAAACCCGATACCCATCCATGTAGTGAATATCGAGATAGATCACATCGCAGGGTATCTCTTTGTCTCTGAATTTTTCCGCAAGTTCCAGCACTTCCCGATCGGGATAGTAACTCCACCGGCATTGCTGATATCCAAGGCTCCATTTCGGGGGCAGCGGCAGTGTGCCCACCAGCTCACTATATTTGGAAATGACATGTTTGAATTGCGGTCCGTAAATGAAGTAATAATCCATCACACCATCCTCGGCGCCGAAACTGTAAAACTGATTTGTACCCGCGCCGAAATTAAACGTTGATTTGTAACTGTTATCGAAGAATATCCCAAATCCCCGCTGATTGTGCATGCTCAGGAAAAACGGGTGCGATTGATAGATCGGGTCTGTGACAGATGTGTACCCCGGAATATCGCTGTTCCACATGGTATATACGTTCCCGCGCTTGTTCAGTCCGCGGGTTTTTTCACCAAGGCCGAAGAATGGTTCGTCATGCAACTCTTTCCAGCAGTGAATGCTTCCGTTCCTCCACCCCATTCCATACGAATCGTGATCCTTGCACACCACATTTCCCTGAGTGTCCATAAAAGTCAGACGGCAAGGCTGCTTCTTTATTTCGAGAATCAACCGCTCCGTCTTTAACACCAGTTTCCTCTCTGTCTCTTCGATCTCGATCGAAGGAGGCGTTTTTTTGAGAGGTAGAACGGCGAACGAGTGTGTTTCCGGAATCTCGCCCGGGACCATGCGCACACGAATGACATCTTCCGCGATCACCATGATTTCGACATTGGCATTGTCGCACGCGATCGTCAGAATGTTATTCTGCTGTGAATACCGGACGATATCACCGATAAACCTGTATTGCGATCCATTCGCACTGGTAATGATGCAAGCAGACAGACACAGGCAGAGAATCAGGATTTTCCACATATTGCCTCCGGGATCATAAATGTTACATATAATGAATGATTGGAAAAATTTTGGGTCACAACCACTCTTTCATACATCTTCCGTAATTTCTAGTTCGATCACAGGCATCAACAGACATCAACGGTCAGCAGATGCGCGGCAGCTGCTCGCCAGTCAGCATATCCACGATCCGGGAACCCCCAATCGTTGTCTTCATGATCACGCGCCCTCGATTCGTTTCACTGACCTCGCCAATCACCTCCGCATCTGCACCATATTTTTGCGTCCTCATCTTCTGCAGCACAGCATCACATTCTGCAGATGCCACGAATGCGAGCAGTTTGCCTTCATTGGCGATATATAGAGGATCGAGCCCCAGCATTTCGCATGCAGCTGCCACTGCCGGTCGTACCTTTATCCGGTCCTCGTATATATTGATTCCTACATCCGACTGACCGGCGATCTCATTGAGTGTGGTAGCGACACCACCTCGCGTCGGATCTCTGAGAACATGAATCTCCTTGCCAGCCTGAAGCATGGATTGGACAAGTCCATTGAGCGGTGCTGAGTCGCTGGTCAGGGGTGCGCTGAAACTGAGCCCCTGGCGCTGCGTGAGAACGGTGACCCCATGATCCGCAATGCTGCCGCTCAGAATGATCTGATCCCCCGGCTGCGCATTGCTGCCGGAAATATTCACATGATCAGGTATCGCACCAATGCCACTCGTATTAATGAAAATACCATCGGCGGAACCGACGGGAACAACCTTCGTGTCACCAGTGACAATTTGCACGCCAGCCTCTGATGCACACTCTTTCATGCTGGTCAGGATCCGCTCGAAATCACTCATTGGGAATCCCTCCTCAATGATAAAAGCCACGCTCAGATACAACGGTTGTGCGCCCTTCATCGCGACATCATTGACTGTACCGTTGACAGCGAGATGACCGATATTCCCTCCCGGGAAGAAGACCGGATCCACAGTGTAAGAATCCGTTGAAAATGCAAGCCGGCTTTCACCTATCTGTAGAGAGACACTATCGTCAAGTTCGTTCAGCAGATCATTACCGAAATAATTAAGGATGAGGTCTGCAATGAGCCTGTGCGAAGCCCTTCCACCGCTGCCATGATCGAGTAGTATTTTATCTGTTTCCATATTTTTTTCCGTTCCCTTTCGCAAACTCGAGCAGTGCGCTTCATCTGCCTGCGCGTTAATTGATGATCACATCAACATGTCAAATCTACAAAACATGAAAATATAAAGCAAGATAAAAAATAACTTGACATTGATGGCCATGAGTGTTACTTTTACAATATTCGTAACACGGAGTATTTCGACATGAGCAATCTGACGCGGTTCGGTGTCTCCATAGAAGAAAGCTTGCTGGAGAATTTCGATGCGCTTGTATCCTCGCGGGGATACGCAAATCGCTCCGAAGCGATACGCGACCTTATTCGCGACGAATTGGTGCAGCAGCAGCTTGAGAGCAGTACTACCGGTTCTATTGGCACGATTACTATCATATATGATCATCATGTCAAAGTATTGTCCGATGTGTTGAATTCGGTTCAACACCAGCACAATGAGCAGATCGTCTCCACAACACACGTGCACCTGGATCATCACAATTGTCTGGAGGTGATCATCGTCAGAGGCGAGGCTGGCATCATCAAAGATATCGCGCATAAGCTCATCAGCCTCAAAGGGGTGAAACACGGAAAACTGGTCATGACGACCACAGAGTGAAAAGGAACCAACGGAAAGGAGTTTGGCATGCTGCGGTTGAAGCTGCTTCTCATCTTACACATTTTCACATTTGCTGCGTTGCATGCTTATGCAGGTCACACGGCATCGGATGCAGATTCTGTAAAATACGAATTCAAACCGATCGTCGTCACGGGACAGCGCTACGAAATGCCCAAAAAAAATGTCGCTTCCAGCATTTCCATCGTATCCAGCGCTCAAATCAGGGAGACGAATTTCACCAATGTTGCCGATGCTGTGTCATACATCACACCGGGCGTCTACACCACCAGGCGATCGAACATCGGTTATGGCGTGGCTGCCATGGCCGGCGGCAGCATGACGATCCGCGGCATCGGAGGAAAACCGAACTCCCAGATTTTGGTACTCATCGACGGACGTCCTGATTTTCAGGGAATATTCAGTCACCCTATTAATGATGCCTATTTTATGGATAATGTCGAACGCATCGAGATCATTCGCGGACCAGCCTCAGCGGTCTACGGCACCAACGCGCTCGGCGGTGTCGTGAACATCATCACCAAAAGCATCAATCAAAAAGGATTCAACACCAATCTCGATGTTGACTACGGCAGCTATAACACCCAGAAATACCGGCTGCAACACTCGGGGAATGTGCAGAATTTCCAATACCTGCTCTCTGCGGGATACAGCTCATCAAATACGCATCGCGATAATGCCAGTTTCGAAAGCCAGAATTTTGCGTTAAAGATGAGCTACCATTTTAACAGAAACTATTCGATCCAGTTCAATGGATCTTTCACACCGTATACATTTCGTGATCCGGGACCGCAGGATATTTCACTTAATGGATATTTCGAAAACGGTGATATCGAGAGAAGCTCTATGGATCTGACCCTGAGCAACAAATTCGGGGGGACAGAAGGAACTGTGAAGCTGCACGGTAATTTTGGCGTGCATACGCTCTCGGACGGCTGGCACTCGGAAGATCAGACCAACGGCATCATCGCCTTTCAGAATTTTGAACTCCCCGGCGACATGAAATCGACCATTGGATTTGATGTAAAGAGATACGGGGGCACAGCAAAATCCAGTGGCATTAAACTGGGAACATATTTTAATGATGAGCGAGCCGCATATCTGCACCTGCAGAAAATCGTATTGAAAAAACTGATCCTGGCATCTGGCGTGCGCCTCGAACATAACAGCACCTTTGGCAGCGAATGGATCCCCAAATTGGGACTGGTTTACCATTGGAGCGACCAAAGCTCCATGAGGGCGAATATGAGCAAAGGATTTCGGACACCTTCGGTTAAAGACTTGTACCTCTTTCCACCGGCGAATCAGGACCTCGATCCCGAACGCATTTGGAATTACGAGCTCGGTTTGAACCAGAGCTTCGGACAGTTCCTCTCATTGGACGTGTGCGCTTACTATTACGAAGGCGACCAGCTCATCCAGACAACAATGGTGGCGCCGGGACAAATGCTGAATCAGAACATCGGATCTAATATTGCGCGCGGCGTTGAACTCGCCGTGCAAATTTTCCCCATGACAAACCTTTCCGCGCATATCAGCTATTCATATCTCAACGCAGATCAGACAATTCCTTTTGCACCGGACAAACTGAATTTCCTGGTCAGTTATTCATTGAATAAAATGGACCTATCCTTTTACGGTGAATTCATTCAAAAACTCTATGCGAGTTACCAGCTCAACCAAATGCCACCGGCGACGACGCTGGAGAAACTGTCCGATTACGCTGTTCTGCATTTTAAATTTCAGTATTCATTGTTGGAAAATATGAGATTCACGATAAACATTGAAAATGTCACAGACCATGATTACGAAATATTGAAAGGATATCCCATGCCGGGCAGGACTATCTCCACCGGCGTAAATTACAGCTTCTGAACATGCAGAACAGAACAAAAAGAATCACGCTTGTCGGACTTTTCATCGCCTTGTGCATTCTGATCCCGATCATTTTTCACATGTTTGGGTTGGGGAAGATGTTCCTGCCCATGTTCCTCCCAATCCTTCTGGCTGCATTTACGATCCACTATCCAGGTGCCCTGTTCGTCGGTATTCTCGGTCCCTTCGTCTCCTCCCTGTCTACCGGCATGCCGCCGCTCTTTCCAATGGCATTTTCCATGAGTATAGAAGGACTGGTAACTGCATGGGTCGCCTCGTATCTCTATTTTCGACGAAATATCTCCTTCTGGATCTGTTTAACCATCGCAGTCCTGTTTCAAAGGATCACGCGCGTTCTCATGCTTCTTCTCATTCTCCCTTTGTTCGGCTTGCCGGTCAAGTCCGTAACGCTGGCAGATTTCACATACTCATTTCCAGGAGTGATCCTTCAATTGGCGATCGTTCCGATCATCATGCGTGTTCTCTGGAAATTCAACATTGCGAAAAGGAGTGGCTGATGGATGCAAAAGTAACCAGGGACTACTTCAATGAATTGGCTTCGGGATGGGACGAGAATATTGATTCCGAAAGCCTACATATCCGTCGTATTCTGTCGATGATGACACTGGATCGCGCCGACACCATTCTCGACCTTGGCTGCGGTACAGGGATTCTGTTCCCTGTCCTCGAATCACTGGTAAGCAAAAGCGCCTCGATTTACGCCATGGACTACGCGAAATGCATGGTTGATCTGGCGTCCAGGAACAGGGCTAATAATTTCCGGTTTGTATGTGGAGACGCACAGGATCTGCCCTTCTGTGATAACACCTTCTGTCGAATCATTGCATTTCAGGTTTTTCCTCACATTACTGATCAAAAACATGCCTTGAACGAATGCAGACGCGTGCTGAAACAAGGGGGAGAGATGTGCATTTTCCACGTGCATAGCAGCCATGAGATCAATGCGTTTCACGCGTCCCTATCAGGACCGGTGAGACATCACACGCTGCCAGAAGGGCATACCATGAAAGGATGGATGGAAGAAACGGGACTGACCGTGATGTCCGCGATAGATCATCCCGGTGAGTATCTGATGCACGCGATCAAGAAATAGCAGCAGTCAAATGCGGTGATATTTGTAGTGCGCGGCGCAGGCGCCTTCCGTCGATACCATGCACGGTCCAACCGGATCATCCGGTGTACATCTCTTTGCGAATAACGGACAATCAGAAGGTGTTTTTATGCCGCTCAACACACTGCCGCAGATACAACCTGCCGGTTCCGGGACCGTTTCAATCTGCAGATCGAACCGCCTAACGGCATCGTGCATTTCATAATCCTGATGAATTTTGAGCCCGCTTTCCTGTATCATTCCCAATCCCCGCCACACGGCATCCACTGGTTCGAATACGCGATACATGATTTCACGCGCTTTGCGATTTCCTTCGTATGTGACACCGCGCTTATACGCGATTTCGACTTTGCTCTCACCGGACTCAATCTGCTCCACCAGCATTAATACGGACTGAAGAATATCCACGGGTTCAAATCCTGCAATCACGCTGGGTATTTTGTATGCATCCACGATTGGCTCGTACGCAATGCCGCCGATGATGACCGACACGTGACCCGGACAGATGAAACCATTGACATTGACATCCTGATGCTCCAGTAGCGCCATGAGAGCGGGCGGCACCAGCTTGTGGGCAGAGATCACAAAAAAGTTCGAAACGTTCTCTTTGTTGGCCGTAATGATTGCGGCAGCAATAGTAGGTGCGGTGGTCTCGAAGCCGACGCCAAGAAAAACCACATCTTTATCCTGATGGTCCTTTGCGATCTGAAGACAGTCAAGTGCAGAATAGACAATGCGTACATCGGCGCCGGAAGCACGTTCCCGCTGCAGGGAAGATTGAGAACCCGGGACGCGCATCAGATCGCCAAAGGTCGCCAGGATCACATTCTTCATACGCGACAGCTTAATGAATTGATCGATTTCGCCCTGTGAAGTGACGCATACGGGACATCCGGGGCCTGACAACAAAGAGATTGTATCGGGCAGCAGATCACGGATACCGAATCTGGAGATGGACATCGTATGCGTCCCGCAGACTTCCATGAGTCTGACCGGGAGGCGATGCCGCTGCCTGATCCGCTTCGCAAGGCTCAGACAAAACGACTTATCTCTGTATTCACTCAGATGATCCAGACTCATAATCCAGCATCTGTTTGAAATCATTCAGAATGATGTGCGCCTCTTTTTCATCAATGGTGTTGATTGCAAATCCGGCGTGGACGATCACATAGTCACCGACGTTCGGCCTGGGATCCATAATATCCAGTCCGACTGATCTGTGCGTTCCGCTCATTTCCACTTTTGCTGTATTGCCATTGATCTCAACAATTTTCATGGGTACGGCCAGACACATAGGAATTCCTCTTGTTACTTCATCGTTTTACATGCAGCCACCGCCGCCTGTCCCAAAGAGATACCGCCGTCGTTCGTCGGGACCTTGCTATGGGAATATACAACAAATTTGTCCTTTTCTAAAGCACTTTTCAGACTATTGAACAGAAAAGCGTTCTGAAACACACCTCCGCTGAGGGCAATGCTGTTTATCCCGGTACAGCCTCTCAATTCAACACACAGCTCCGTGAACAGTCTCACCAGCGTCAGATGGAACTTATGACTGATCACGCCGGTGTCGATCCCGTTCTGAACATCGTCTACAATTCCCTTCAGTATTGCCTTCGTTTGAATGACACGGCTCCTGCCATCATAATCCCAGGCATACTGATAACAGGCATCACCGGATTCGCTGATGGCCATTTCCAGAGCGATCGCAGGCTGTCCCTCGAAGGCCCCATGCCCGCAGATACCTGTGAGGGCTGAAACGGCGTCAAACAGTCTTCCCAGGCTGGATGTAAGCGGACAATTTGTATTCAACTCGATCATCTGCAGCAGGATCTTCAATTTATCTCTATCCATCGATCGGATGAACGGGATATCGAGTTCTGTCAGATCCCGTCCGTACAGATCATGCAAATAGCTCACACTCATGCGCCACGGTTGCTCGATGACGATATCGCCGCCGGGCATCGGCACGTAATTGACATACGCGAGCCTAGAAAAATCGGCGCCATCTACCAGCAGTACCTCTCCACCCCAGATATTCCCATCCGAACCATACCCGGTACCATCCAGTGCGAGGCCGATGACAGGTTCTTCGATATTGTTTTCGGTGAGACAGCTCATGACATGCGCGTGATGGTGTTGCACGCCGATCTTCCGGGGACACTCCAGCTCATCCGCCAGTCGCGTACTCAGGTAATCCGGATGCAGATCGTGAGCGATGATGTCCGGCTGAATATCCAGAATTCGCTGCAGGTGACTGATGGTGAGGTGCAAAAACTCATAGCTTTCGAGATTTTTCAAGTCGCCGATATGCTGACTCATGAAAGCATATTCCGCTGAAGTAAGACACACTGTATTTTTCAGCTCTGCGCCAAGCGCCAGTACATTGGGATAGCTTTTATTGAGAAAAACGGGAACAGGTACATACCCCCGCGATCGCCTGATCAGACGGTTGTCATCATGCAGCACACGAACAATGGAGTCATCGCTTCGCAGATAAATATCGCGGTCGTGAATCAGAAAATAATCAGCGATCTGACCGAGCCGCCGGAACGCCTCTTCATTCTCAATCGCGATGGGTTCGTCGCTCAGATTACCGCTGGTCATCACCCATGCAGCCAGATCATTTTCCATCAGCAGATAATGCAATGGTGTATAAGGAAGCATGACGCCAAAGTAATTGTTTCCCGGAGAGACTTGATGCGCGATGCTGTTCGGCACTTTTTTCCTGAGAAGAACGATCGGTCTCTGCGGGGATTGAAGGAGTTCTTCCTCCGCCTGTGTGAGTTCAGCGTAATCCCGTATCGCATCCACCGACTTCGACATCAGCGCGAGCGGTTTCTCTTCGCGCATTTTTCGTTTACGCAAGCGCGTCACCGCCGCAGCATCCGTCGCATTCACGGCGAGATGAAATCCACCCAATCCTTTGATGGCAACAATACGCCCGGACCTGATCAATTCAATCGATGCGGCGATGGGATCATCCTTCTCCATTGCCTTTCCGTTCGCATCACACAGTGTCACATGAGGTCCGCATACAGGACAGGCATTCGGCTGTGCGTGGAACCGCCTGTTTTCCGGATCGCGATACTCCTCCGCGCAGGCGTCGCACATCGGGAACGCATGCATCGACGTGTTTGGCCGGTCATAAGGGATATCGCTGATGATCGTATATCGCGGTCCACAATTGGTACAATTGATAAACGGATAACGGTAGCGGCGGTCATTGGTATCGAACATTTCTTGTAGACAGTCCGCACAAACGCAGATATCAGGTGAGATCAGAGTTTTTTTAATTTCGTTGGCACTGCTTTTTTTGATGATGAATTCAGAGTCATGAACCGGTGGCAGGCTTTCTCTTTCGATGGATGTGATATGCGCCAAAGGCGGCGGGTGATTTTCAATCGCACTGAAAAACCGGTCAATGGCAGGCCTGTTACCCTCGACTTCCAGTACCACGCCCTGACCGTTATTCAGCACATACCCGTTGAGTCCGCATTCAGCAGCAAGATTATAGATGAAAGGGCGAAAACCGATACCCTGGACAATCCCCTTAACGGTTGCTTTTGAGCGATAGATCTTTGTCATTCTTCTGTTTTCTGAGCCAGGCAAACCATTGATCGAGACCGGTATTGTTCGTCGCCGAGACTTCGAATATTGCCAGCTTGGGATTGATTTTAAGTGACTCCTCCCTTATTTTATCAACCGAGCAATTGACATAGGGCAGCAGATCGATCTTGTTCACCAGCAAGGCGCTCGACTCATGAAACATGAGCGGGTACTTCAAAGGCTTATCATCCCCTTCCGGAACGCTGAGCAGCATGGCCTTGAAATCTTCTCCCACATTGAATTCAGCCGGGCAGACAAGATTGCCCACATTCTCAACGATGAGGATATCGATCGCATCCAGATCCAGATCGTCGAACGTCTCTCGTATCATATTGCCATCAAGGTGGCAGGCACCCCCCGTATTGATCTGCACCACCTGAGCGCCGGTCTCCGAGATCTTTTCGGCATCATACGTGGATTGAATATCTCCCTCGATGACTCCGACCCGGAAATCTTTTTCAAGCGCCAGGATGGTTTTAGAGATGATCGTTGTCTTTCCTGCTCCCGGCGCGCTCATCATATTCAGCACCAGGATGCCTTTTTCATCGAAAAGTTTCTTGTTTTGCTCGGCGATTCGTTCATTTGCTTTCAGTATGTTCGTTACCAGAGAGACTTTCATACATTCGACCTCATATTAGGATCCTTCAAACTCGGCGATTTCAAGCTCTTTTCCGGAAATGATCTCAACGTCGCTCTGTTTGCATACCGGACAGTCTGACAGCCAGTTTTTCAACTGAAATTCCGATTTGCATTTCACACAGCGCGCAGTGACGGGGATATTTTCGATTTCAATTCGTGCATTTTCAAGCGGAGTGTTCTTTGTGAGACATTCAAACCCGAAAAGGAGAGAATCCGCCACCACCTGACGCATCTCCCCGATTCTCAGTTTGATGACATCGACCTTTGTCATGTCGTGAGAAGACATTTCACCAAGTACAATAGAAATAATACTTTCAGCGATGGATAATTCGTGCACCTGAACTGACCTCTGAATTCAATTGAGAATGAATATAGAAAAAAAACCACTCAAATCAAAACACTATTTCCTCAGTTTACTCAGAAGCCATAGAATGATGAGCGCGCCGGCCAGCGCTGCGATCAGCGATCCGATGAGTCCGTGAGCCGACAATCCGACGGCATCGAATAGGTAACCACCGAGAAGCGCGCCGACACATCCCACCACAAGATTACCGACGAGACCGAAGCCCTTCCCCTTCATGATCTTTCCAGCCAACCACCCGGCGGCAAGACCGATGATTAAAAACAGGATGATATTCATAAATATTCCCTCAGTTTTATTGAGTGCCTTAACTATCTGTTTTCTATCTCTTCTTTTACGAGTTCAATGACTCTGGGTATTTTTTCCCGTATCTCTGGACTCAATTCCATACCGGTCAAGATAGATTTCGGCTCGACACCGATCACTGTTGTCACTGGTGTTTTGCCAATTAAGCCTGATAAATTGATCACCTCGAGAATACTTATCTGATGTACCGATGTCTTGAACATGTCCGGAGATTCAGGCGCATCCTTGACATCGAATTTGTACAGAGTCCCGGGATCGCTGCCGCCCTTCAGACAATCGATGACAATGAGTCTATCGGCTTCGATAATGAGATTGATCAATCCAAATCCATCTGTTCCGCCCTCGATCACCTCCACATTTTCGGGCAGGTCAGTATTTCTCAGCTCCTTGACCACGTGCACACCGATACCTTCATCCGAGAGCAATTCATTGCCCACGCCGAGGATCATAATTTTGGGTTTATGACTCTCACTCATCACTGAAAGAAACCTGCGCTCTATGAATAAAGAAACAAGAATTGCCGATTGTACTTATCGTAAAATTCCAGAGAAAGCAATCAAAAAGGCAGGTTGATTCCTTTCTCATAAGCAAAATCCCCCGCCATCCGACAGGGGATTTGCTCTTTAAAAAGTGACTTATATTTTCAACAATTATTTATAACGTCATTCGACAATATACTTTTTGATCTCATTGGATTGCGGATCGATGAGATGGATCGCGCATGCCAGACAGGGATCAAAGGAGCGTATCACGCGAACGACATTGATCGGATTATCCGGATCGGGAACCGGCACGCCGATCAGTGATTCTTCGTACTGTCCGCGAACTTCCCCCTCACAACGTGGGGACGCATTCCAGGTTGTGGGTACGATCGCCTGATAGTTTTCGATCTTTTTGTCCTTGATGTTAATCCAGTGACCGAGCGCTCCACGCGGAGGTTCATAAAAGCCAACACCTTCACCGTTTTCCGGAATTTCCCAATGGTCTGAATCATGGATCTTGAATCCCGGTTTCGTCATTTCCGCGATCAACTGATCTATCCACTTATAGCATGCATCCACGACCATCCTGGTCTCGATGGCGCGACAAGCATGTCTTGCCACGGCTCCTGGTTTCACACCCTGCTTCACCAGATCCAGCAGTGTTGGATCCTTGGCGATGAGCAACCGGGCAAGTGGCCCCACTTCCATGGAATAGCCATCATAGCGAGGGGCTTTAACAAAGGTATAAGCATCCTCTTTGTCGAGATCAAACTTTGTCTCACCGACTGAGGGGTGCAGCGGTTTGGAATTTTCATACCAGGCATGTTTCACCGATTCAGTGATCTTCGCGGGATCGAATTTCCGAACCTGGATATTTGCGGGATCCATATCCGTGATCACACCGGCGGGGAAAAGCAGTTCCTTGCGCGGCGGGTTCACCTGCAATGCTCCATACGACAGATAATTGTAATGTCCACCACCCACACCGCCTGTTGCCAGCGGAAGAAGCGGTCCGGTACCGAAGGCGATGACGTCCGGGAAATAGACCTCGTTCACAAATTTCGCCTGCTCATCGAGCATTGTCTTGAACATCAATACCTGGTTCAGATCTGGCAGCTGTGTCATTCCCCCAGCAACGATACTTTGATAATGTGGCTGCCTGCCGCCGAAGATCGCTCCCATGTTCCGGGCTTTCGCCTGCATTGAAAGCGCATCCAGGTAATGCTTCACGGCGCCGATAACGACGTCCGGATCGTTCACGCAGAATTCATCCGGCTCATATCGCGGAGTCAGCGGGTATGTATCATTGGACTTGACGAGCCCGACGATTTTATCTTTCACCGCGTTCAGCTCTTTATCCTTTCCATTATATTTGGCAATCGCCATAATGTCCAGATAATCCAGAGCCGTGAGATGATAAAAATGCAACACATGGTCGTATATGTACTCCGCTCCCATGACCAGATTTCTCAACAGCGTACCACCGGTCGGGACTTTTGCTCCAAATGCATCGTCAAGAGCATAAGCTGAACAGAGCTGATGAACGCTGTAACACACACCGCAGATTCGCGAGGTGACGTATGATGCATCGCGCGGATCTTTGCCCTTGAGCAGAATCTCGATTCCGCGGGCCATGGTACCCGAGCTCCAGGCATCTTTAACAACGCCATTTTCGATCTCGACATCTATTTTCAGATGACCTTCTATTCTGGTGACGGGATCAACTGTAATCCGTTTTGATTCAGCCATTTACTTCACCTCCTTCCGCATTTTGGCGCGTTGATTGGCCTCTTGTTTCAATTTTTCGGCTTCTCCGGAAAAATCCGAATAAAGTGGACTCATTCCTTCGTAAAAAATCGGCTCGGAGCATCCTCTGCAGCCGGCACCGCAATCGATACAGAAATTGAGTCCATCATTCCAGCGTCTCACAGAACAATCCGCGTAAGTCACAGGACCTTTACATCCTTTGTCCAGCAAGCACCAGTTTTTCTGCTTCGGATCATTCCAGTCCTGAAGCAGCATGCCTTCTTCAAAGTATGACCGGCGTCTGCAGTTGTCATGAATCGTTTCTCCAAAATACATGAGCGGCCTGCCCTCCTTGTCCAGCGGCGGCACTTTCTTGGTCGTCAGATAATAGACGATCGTGCCCACCAGATGATCGACATGGACAGGGCATGTGGAGATATTGATGATGGGCTTGTTTTTGATCACATCGCGAACGCCAACCGCTCCCGTCGGACCGGCAGCGGGGATACCACCATATGTGGCGCAGGCGCCGACTGCGATGATCGCCGCGGCATTTCTCGCGCATTCCTTGAGAATATCTTCAAAGGGGCGTCCTCCGACAGTGCAGAAGCGCCCATCAGCGAGGGGGATCGAACCCTCGACGACAAGGACATAGCCACCTCGCTTCACAGTGTCATGCAACACCTCTTCCGATTGATGACCAGAGGCGGCCATAATGGTCTCGTGGTAACGAACCGACAGCGTATCGAGTATAATGCTTGCAACAGGTGGATTCAAAGCGCTGGCAAAAGAAGTCGTACAACCAGCGCAATCCTGACCTTCCAGCCAGATCACAGGGGGCTTTTTAGAAGATGACGCAGCCATTGCTGTGGATACACTATTCACAACATCAATTTGAGACAATCCTAATGCCGCTGCTGTTATCGCAGTATACTTCAAAAAATCCCTGCGGTTTAGTTCTCCGGTTATTGGGCTCAAATCGACCTCCTTGATATTAAAAATTGAATTTTCATCTCTATTCGTCTTTCTTTTTCAGTGCCATTGTCTCCTGCTCAGCCGTCTCTTTATGACATTCACCGCAGTTCTCCTGAGCAAAAACATCATGGCACAGGCGGCACGTTCCATGTACACCGCTTCTGGCAAAACCACTGATTGTGGTGATTTTTTCGTTCTGATAGTGACACACAATGCACGGCTGCTGGACATGACAGTTCGCGCACTTGATCTTCGGGTGATCCGCATGCTTTTTATGCGAAAAGCTTACATACGGCCCCGTGAACATCTTGGTCACATATACCTTTTGATCCGGTCTTTTGGCGTCAATGATATCAGGGATCAATTTTGACAATTTTTCCGAATGCTCTTCGTGTTTGGCTTCATGGCAGATTTCGCAATTCGTCGTCTTGCTCCATTCCACATGACAGCCAAGACATTTTCGATGATAGACACCGTTCAGGCTGATCGTTTCGAGTTTGTCCCGGAAAACAGACTCATGGTGACAGCTCTCACAAGTCCTTTTCGGAAAATCCGGCGGGATATAATGATGGCATTCCGCACAGTCTTCGATTCGCTCAGCCATGTGCATATGCTTGCGATGTTTGAACTTCACCGGCCCGTACAGATCTTCCAGCTTGTCGATGACCACCAATTCAGGCGGCAGATCCTTTTCTGCCAATTTATGACCCTCTTCCAGGAAAAAATGCGGCCCAAGCTTTAAACACGGATCCTTCAAGCTGGGATTCAGACAGTCGTGACATGCCGAACAATTGAGATCCTTCATGGTGGCATGCTCGTCCAAAAAATTACGTTGTTGGGCACCGACACTCACAATAATGGCCAGTATGAAATATATCAATGGAATTATTATTTTCTTGAACATTCTCTCTCTCCTCTACCTTGTTATTGTATGAACAGTGTGATCGAACTAGGCCTTTTTCCCATGTGCCGGTAAAATCGGGAATATTGTAACAAAGGCCCGGTAGAGTAAAATAAGCGCTGAAATCAATCCGATAGTCACCATAAATTCACCCAGTGACGGAATATACTGCTTCAAGCTGTACTGTGGCTGATATGCGATGAAAAAGACATTCACCCTGTTCAACAGAACACCGAAAAAGATATATAACGCACTCGCTGTGAACAGCCATTTTGGTGTTCTGCGCACTTTTTCCGAAGCCAGCATAAGCAGAGGTAATACGACTCCCAGGCCGAATTCGATGAGAAACATATTGCTCTGCAGACTACCCTCAAGCACGTATCCCCAGGACTCGCGAATCGTAAGATCGATTATCTTGATGAGGAAATAGACGCCGAGCAGCGGAGAGATCATACGCGCAAGCGGAGTGAGCACATCCATCTCCAGCTTTCTCCCCAAACCCTTCGAAGCGATGATCGATTCGAATATCACCATTGGAAAGCCAACGGCAATAGCAGAGAGCAGGAATAACAGGGGCAAGATCTGAGTATACCACAGCGGGTGGATCTTGTGTGGCGCGATCACCATCAGCGTTCCCAATGAGGATTGATGCAGACATGAAAGCACCACACCCAGGATCAGGAAAAACCACATTACTTTATCGATGATCTTATCGAGAAACCTGAGTATGCCATCGATCACTTTGGGCGCTTTTCCAATAAATCTCTCGGCCACCACCGGAATAAATTCGATGTACAGGACTGAGAGATATAACATCACGCAGGCACCGACTTCGAAAAGTGCGGAATTGAAATTCCACATCGAGGGAATAGCCGGGTGCCAGATATTGTACCATCGTCCCAGATCAAAAATCAATCCAATGGATACGAACGTATATCCAAGCATCGCGGTGAGATGCGCGGGACGGCCAATGACTTCATACCTGCCGCGGTAGAAAATATGGATCAAGGCGGCTGTTGTAAATCCACCACCGGCCAGAGCGACTCCACTGGCCACATCGACTCCGATCCACAGGCCAAGGGGATATTGATCATTCAGATTGGTGAGCGCTCCCAGACCAAAAAAGAAGCGATAGAGTCCAAACGCCATTCCTATCCCGAAGATCGCTATCAGGACCTTCACTCCAGGCGTCAGAAATTTTCTATCCAATCGCTCGGCAAGACGGTATCTGACTGGACTCATGCTTCACCTCCTTTCCCTTCACTGGATTCCAGCGTCTCTTGACGCTTGAAAATCCACATCAGACTTCCCAGCCCCATGAAAAGCGCCAGCGGAGGTATGAAATTCTTGAAGAGTGAATGCTGTATCGTTTCCGTATAAGCCGGGATGGGTTTTTCGTCGAATTCTTTCATGTCCATCTCCCACATGGGTTTGCCTGAGAGATACAGCCATGAGGTACCACCGAGCTCATGTTCTCC
Organism: Candidatus Zhuqueibacterota bacterium; assembly: GCA_036351795.1. Classification (GTDB taxonomy): domain Bacteria; phylum Zhuqueibacterota; class Zhuqueibacteria; order Thermofontimicrobiales; family Thiofontviventaceae; genus JAZBPW01. The sequence goes on from JAZBPW010000167.1 coordinate 16,475, forward strand.
GTAGACGTGGTCCACGTATCGATCCGGATATTTCCGGATACGGTCATGAGCAATTTTGATCAATTCACTTCGTTTACCGAAGATCATCGTTTCGACCGGGCATATCTGAACGCAGGCGGGTTGCTTGCGGTACTTGTTCAGATTCTCGAAACAGAATGTACATTTGCGGACCTGGGGTGTCAGGGCATTCTCGTATTCATATGCCGGCACCTGGAACGGGCAGGCTGCCATGCAATACCGGCAACCGATGCATTTCCATGCATCATATACCACAGCTCCTGTCCTTTCGTCTTTGGTAAACGCTCCTACAATGCAGGCTGAAACACATGCAGCATCATTGCAATGCATGCATTGCACTTTGACATGATACGGCTTTTCTGGATTATCCGGATTCTCATATTGATTGACCACTGTGTACGTATTCGCATCAGGACGCCGCATGCTTTCGAAGACTGATTTGTCTTCAAAGTTTTCTATGGGCTCGTTCGGTAACTTGTTGAAGTCACGACACGCCCATTCACATTTACGGCACCCGATGCAGACGGTGGTATCTACGAGAACACCAAGCCACTCAGGATTCACGCTTCTTTTGTGCGCGGACGCCCGGGCATTCTTCGACGCCGTTGCCAGACCAGCAGTTCCCGCAGCAGCTGTAAACTTTAAAAACCCTCGTCTGGTTAAGTCCAAGATTTGGCCTCCATGTTAGTATTATGATTTATTGTCGTCGCCTTGATTTGTTGTGAGATGTGGAAAGTTGATATTTCGGGATGAATAGAATGCAAGCCATCCAATCCGTCAAAAAAGAGAGTTGCATGCAGATTGACTGTATGTAAAAAAGAATTATGATATCGCGGCAAAATATACATTTTGTTGCGCATTTTATTAAACTATACTATCCGATTATGAAACGAATTTTTCCGTTTTGGGGATAATAAAAGGCGAGTTTTGCCCGTCACCTTTCATACGTTGAATTATGCGAATCATCCAAACTTGGATGATCTATTTCAGTCATCCTCAACGACAATAGTAACTAAGCATTCTTTTTACCTCGTTCATGGTGAGTGAAATGAAACGTTCAGTAAAAAGCAGCAGCAATTTAATATATCGAATAAATTCTGAAATGTCAACATATTTTTTACATTTTTTCCGTGCCGTCAAACTCTTCAAACAGGACCAATGTTCATGAAAATCCGTATACGATCGATTATACACACGATTCTGTTATCCATTGATGGAACCGGTCTGAATAAAAAAACCCGATGACAGAATACCACCGGGTTTTTCCAACGCCATTTGAGGATTGCAAGTATCATACGCAGTCTCGAACGCGTTTCCTCATTATTCAACAGGGGAATTTATATAATAGAAACAATCACATGCTTATCGTCTGCCCTTCTTTGTCACCTTCCCGGGCATGGTTTCCGGCGTCTCTTCGTGACAATTCTTACATGCCGGTTTTGCATTGAATTCTCTGTCTTCATGGCAATCGGAGCAGTCCGCTTCTATATGTACCTCATCCAGCTCAAGTCCGACGATCGCATGATCGAAATTTTCAAAGCTCCATTCGCTATGACAGGAATTACAACTGCTATTCAGTTTACCGATGCGTTTTCCCTTCGGATGACATGAGTGGCAGTCCAGCCTCTTATGATAGATGTTCAGTGGCCAACCGGAAACTGTCGCATGATTGAAACGCGTACGCTCCTCTTTAAAATGACACTTGGTGCATTGACTTTTCGAATCCACTTCATGACAGGCGGAACACTTGTAATGCATCATGTCCGTATCCTTCGAAACGACTGACAAGACCTTTTCGTTCTGATAATGGCAGCTGACACATGGATCATCCTCATGGCAGTCGCTGCATCCCAAACAGTACATCTTGCTATGATTATCATGGAAAAAAGTAACTACTGGCGCTTTTTCATAACTTGTCCGATATGTCATCCGGTCCGGCTCGTTGCACTTCTTGTAGTGCGGCTGCACATAATCATCGCCTATCGCCATTTTCTTTTCCTTCATCACATGGCACTCTTCACAACCTGTCGAGCCACTCCACTTCTGATGACAGGACATACACTGGCGGTGGTAGGCGCCCTTCAGACACGGTTGCTTCACCTGATCTTCCGATATTCCTATCGGGTGACACTCTTTACACGGAGGATGAGCGCTGTTCGTCGGTGTAAAATGGTGGCAGGAAACACAACCACCTGAAAAACTCACCATCTCTGCATGGACGCGGTGTGAAAAAACAACCGGTTCATACAGTTCTTCCAGTTCACCTAACACAACGAACTCGGGTCCTTCCACGGACGACAACTTTCTGCCTTTCTGCTGTTCGCGAAATGGACGCGGACAGGCTTTCAGACATGGATCCTTTTTCGTTGGATTCGCGCACACATGGCATTCAGAGCAATCGACGCCTTCATTTGTATGCATACTTCTGTGCTGAGCATTCAATGCAGCGCAGAAGCCGAATACGAAGAAGTACATGAGCACTGCTGTTTTCTTCCACATTTTTATTTCTCCTGAAATGATTTAAAACTCAATCATGATTTTTCCACTTTTGGCAAGATCGGAAAAATGGTTACGATAATTCGATAACAGATCATTAACGCGGCTATCAGACCGATGGTCACGGCAAATTCACCAATTGCCGGAATATACGGCTCGGTCATATACTTCGGACGATATGCGATGAAGAAAACATTGACCCGGTTGAGAAGTACGCCGAATACAACGTACATCGTCGCCGCAGTGAACAACAACCAGGGTGATTCCCGGACTTTTTTCATCAATAGCATGACCAAAGGAACAACAATTCCAAGTATGAATTCCAGTATAAAGAAATTCGACTGATATGTGCCTTCGAACAGATATCCCCACGATTCGCGTATGGTCAGGTCACCGACTTTCAGGAAAAAATAGAGTCCCAGGATCACGGCGATTATCCGTGACAGCGGTGTCAGCACCTCCATCTCCAGCCTGCAGCCAAAAGATTTTGATGCGAGTGTACATTCAAAAATAACCATGGGAAGTCCGACAGCGATCGCGGAAACGAGAAATAAAAGTGGAAGTAGCGGTGTATACCACAACGGATGCATCTTGTATGGCGCTATGACCATTAGATTTCCCAGCGATGATTGATGCAGACAGGACAGCAGCACGCCTAATATGATGAATATCCACATAATTTTATCGAGAATCCTGTCGAGGAATCTCAGTATTGAATCGATCCACTTCGGTGAATGGCCGATGAACCGTTCCGCGACAATGGGTACGAACTCGATGTAGAGAACGGTGAGATAGATCATCACGCATATACCTACCTCAAACAGTACTGAATTTCCCTGCCACATTGATGGTAGCGCTGGATGCCAGACATTGTACCATCGGCCGAGATCGAACAGCAGACCAATTGCGACAAATGTGTAGCCTAGCATTGCCGTGAGATGGGCCGGTCTGCCGACGACGGCGTATTTATCACGATAGAAGATGTGTATTAATGCGGCTGTGGTGAATCCGCCGGCTGCGAGGGCAACACCGCTGGCCACATCGACTCCAATCCACATTCCCAGTGGGTACTGATTGTTCAAATTGGTGACCGTTCCCAATCCATTGATAAATCGATACAGACCAAATCCCATACCAATGCCGAACAGGGCGAATAATATCTTCACGCCTGTTGTGAAGAACTTCTTCTCTACAGGGTATGCCGATACATTATGAGAGCTCATTGTGTACCTCCTTTCTCAGCGTTTGCCTCATCGTGGTTCTTGAACAGTTTCATGATAATTCCCAAAAAGGCAAAAAGCGAAATTGGTGGTACGAAGTTCTTGAAAATGGCATGTTGAACAGGCTCGGTGTAACTGGGGATCGATCTTTCACCGAAGCGCTCCATGTCCATTTCATGCATGGGCTTGCCGGAGAGGTACATCCATGATGTTCCGCCAAGTTCATGCTCACCGTAGATGTGATCGATATACCGGTCCGGCTCCTTCGCGATCTTCTCCCGAGCCAGTTTGATCAGGTTTGTCCTTTTACCGAATGTGAGTGCCTCAACCGGGCAGATCTCAACACATCCGGGAAGACCGCCGTGCTCGTTGATACGGTCGAAACAGAAGGTGCATTTACGCACCTGAGGTGTCAATGCATTCTGGTACTCATACGCTGGAATCTGAAACGGACAGGCTGCCATACAGTATCGGCATCCAATGCATTTCCATGGATCATAATGTACAGCTCCGGTTTCCGGATGTTTTGTCAGCGCACCGACGATGCAGGCTGAGACACAGGCAGCATCGTTGCAATGCATGCACTGCACCTTGACATAGTACTGTAGTTGCGGATCATTGGGATTTTCGTATTGATTGACGACCGTGTAGCTCTTCTCATCAGGCCTTCTCATCTTTTCGAATACAGATTTATCTTCGAATTCAGTTATTGATTTTTCAGAAAGCTTGTTCACGTTGTTACACGCCCATTCACATTTTCTGCATCCAATGCAGACAGTCGTGTCAACCAAAACCCCGAGCCAGTCGGGTGACACCGGCTTGCCCGAATGCGCAGAAGCTTTCCTGACAGCACCGCTGACGCCAATCGTTCCAGTCGCTGCTGTGAATTTCAGAAAATTTCTTCTCGTTAATTCCAATTCTATCCTCCATGAATTTAGTGATACCAGTCAGTAATGACAAACCCTCCCTATCCTCAAGGCAATCTCCATGCCATTCTCACAAACCACTTATTATCAATATCTTAAGGCATTTGACCCGGTTGATGAGTGTTGGATTTTTCAACACTGCTGTGGAATTATTCATCAAAACAAAAAATGGCGAAAATCTATAATGCACTGTTTTACTTGACATTACATGTGTGGCATGAAATTTGTTGAAAGAGATGCTGGCATGATAGCAATGCCTGATTCACAGCTGAGCGCATTATCTGTTTTTTCCATTCAGCACAGTGACTCAAAAAATATGCAAAGATCGATATGACATTCATATTGATCATTTATTTTCAAAATGGTTCAGACGATGGATTCCAAGACCCAATTATGAGAAATTTAAAAGAGCCGTCAATACCCAAACTGATCAAGCGAAACCCCGACATCTGCGAATGGGTCGAGTTAGGCGTATTGTCATATAAAATCTGTGACAGACATTTCGACTGCCAGAATTGCCCTCTCGATAAAATACTGAGGGGATTCTATGGAAATGAGATCGGTGAGGAAAGGAATCTATTTCACTATTTTTCATCTTTGTCAAATCTGGCCAAGATTAGACAGGATGAAAACTTTTATGTCAATCCACAGCATATATGGATCGAAGTCACGAACCAGAACGAAGTAAAAATTGGCATTGATAATCTGCTCGCAGTCGTATTAGGCAGTATCGATCGCCTGCAGCTTCCACGCGAGAAGACGCGGATAAAAAGTGACGGATGTTGCGCGGAGATCGTGAAATCGCCGCATGTATTCCCACTGCCATCACCACTGGACGGCGAAATAGTGGCTGTAAATAGCGCGCTCGGAGAATCACCGGCGCGGCTCACAGACGATCCGCTGGATTCAGGATGGCTGCTGACGGTAAAGCCGGATCAATTGTCTAGCGACCTGCTGTATTGCAGAAACAGGGACTCTCTCTTCTCCTGGTATCTGAAAAAAATGGACTGGCTGGATTACAAACTGCACTCCCATGGATTTAATAAAACTCGAGCTTCTTCAGACGATCAAGCCGGGGACGACGGGCGAACGACTGAAATTCAGAAGAGCATTGGCGAAGACGATTACCAAGAAATAGTCATGACGCTGCTCGGTCATGTCGATTGCACATAAATGAGGATATCTCTACGGTGATTTATTCAAAAATTAATAAAATAAGCTATAAACTCATTCTTGCTGTATGCGGGGTGACGATTTCGATCATCTCCATTTTTTCTTACTTCATCATCAAGTCGCAGCACAAGGGAATGATCGACCAGCTGAAAATTCGCGCCAATCAATGCAGTGAGACGATTAAAAGTGCCACAGAATTCGACATGCTGCAGGATCAGCGGGAACATATCTACAGTATCATTGATGGCATCAGTGGACAGGAGGGGCTGGTTAAAATACGCATTTTCAATAAACTTGGTGAGATCACCTACAGCACAAATGACAGCGAGATCGGACATCTCGTGGATAAGCATGCCGAGTCCTGCTTCGCCTGTCATGCTGTGGATGCGCCTCTGGAAAAATTGCCGATTCCCGATCGTTCGAGAATATTTACCACCGGCAATGGACAGAAACAACTCGGCATTATCAATCCGATATACAATGGACCGGGATGCTGGCAGGCCGATTGCCATGCACATCCTAAAAGTCAGACTGTCCTGGGTGTACTCGACATCACGATGGTCCTCGATGAAGTGGAACAACAGATCAACGCCAATCGTACTAAAGTTATCATGCTGACACTGAGTGCGATCATCACCATCAGTCTGCTGTTGTTGATTCTCGTGCATCATCTTGTCGGCAAGCCCGTAAGTCAGCTGGTAAAAGCCACCAGAATTGTGGCCGATGGAAACCTTGAGTACAGGATCAAAAAGTTTAAAAATGATGAACTCGGTTTCCTCGAGCAGTCTTTCAACGAAATGACGAGTAAACTTGCTACAGTTCAACGTCAGCTCTACCAATCGGACAAACTGGCTTCGCTGGGCAGGCTGACGTCAGGCATCGCTCATGAGATCAATAATCCGTTGACCGGTGTGCTCTCTTACAGCAGCATCCTGGTGAAGCGTGAGGATCTTCCATCTGAAGTCAAAGAGGATCTGGAGGTAATCGTACGTGAGAGCAAACGATGCCGGGATATTGTCAAGCGGCTGCTGGATTTCGCAAGGCAGGAGCCACCCAAAAAGACGAACGTGAATATCAATGAGGTCATCACGAGAACGACAAGTCTGCTTAGCAATCAGTTCAATCTGAAGAATATCTCGGTCCAGATCAATTCAGCCGGGGATATGCCTTCAATCAAGGCTGACGCGAATCAATTGCAGCAGGTGTTCATCAATCTTTTGGTGAACGCAGCCGACGCCACCGACACGAAGGGCGGGAAAATCCATATTTCAACAGGACGCAGCACGCTGAATGATGTCGATTGCATTATC
>JAZBPW010000168.1:0-18499 GCA_036351795.1 Candidatus Zhuqueibacterota bacterium
ATTACCGGGATCGATAACACGGTCTATTATCAAAGGAAAGGCAGCAAGGATGAAAAGCAGCAACTTCTCATGTACAATCTAGTGGATAAAAAAGAGACAACACTCGGGGAGATCAATGGCTATGAAATTTCTGCCGATTGCAAAAAAATGCTCGTCTCACAGGATAAGAGCTATGCAATTATCGATCTGCCCAAGGGAAAAATAAACATCGAAGACAAGCTTGACCTGTCCTCAATGGAAATCATTTTAAACCGACATGCTGAATGGTCCCAGATATTCAACGAATGCTGGCGACAGATGCGGGAATATTTCTATATTCCGAATCTTCATGGCGTCGATTGGAAGGCTATCCGTTCGAAATACCAGCCACTGGTGAAATATGTGAACCATCGTTCTGATCTGACCTATGTGATCGGAGAAATGATTTCTGAACTGAATGTCGGCCATGCGTATGTCGGCGGCGGCGACACTCCGGAAGTTTCAAAGGTAAAGACCGGATTACTCGGTGCAAAACTTTCTCGTGACGCCGCATCAGGGTATTATCGCATAGAGAAAATTCTGGATGGTGAAAACTGGGATGCAAAGCTGCGCTCCCCGCTGAAAGAGATTGGTGTCAATGTCAAAGAGGGCGAATTCATTCTTGCCGTAAACGGACAGAGCACCAGGGATATGTCCAATATCTATAAAAGCCTGGTGAATACGGTCGGAAAACAGGTTACGTTGACAATCAATTCCAAAGCAGAGAATAAAGGGAGTCGCAAGGTCACAGTTATCCCTATCGACAAAGAGGCTGACCTCTACTATTACAACTGGGTGCGTGAAAATATCAGGAAGGTCAATGAAGCAACCGACGGGAAAGTCGGTTATCTTCATGTCCCGGATATGGGCAGGTATGGTCTCAATCAGTTTGTCAAATATTACTATCCACAACTGCATAAAAAGGCATTGATCATCGATGTCCGGGGCAACGGGGGAGGGAATGTATCCCCCATGCTGATCGAAAGACTGCGCCGCGAAATCGCCATGATCACCATCGCGCGTGGCACTACGCCCTCAACCAATCCGGATGCGATGATCTGGGGACCCAAGGTCTGTCTCATCGACGAGTTCTCTGCTTCAGACGGCGACCTCTTTCCCTACCGTTTCAAGAAGCACGAGCTCGGAAAACTCATCGGCAAACGCACCTGGGGTGGTGTGGTCGGCATACGCGGTTCGCTGCCATTGCTGGATGGCGGCTATATGTACAAGCCTGAGTTCTCCCGATATGATGTCGAGGCTTCAAAATGGATTATCGAGGGAGAGGGTGTTGAGCCGGATATCTTCGTTGACAATGATCCGGCACTGGAATTTTCAGGCATTGATCAGCAGCTGAACAAAGCCATTGAAGTCATTCTAGAAGAACTGAAGACACAGGAGAAGACGATTCCAAAACCGCCTCCTTATCCGGAAAAGTAGAGGCATAAATTGATAACTCAATCCCCGGGATGATTGACACACATGTCGATAGTCCCGGGGTTTTTATCTGGCTAAACAGGTTCAAATTGTGCCGTGAAGTGTCTGAGGATCGGCGCTTCGTATGTGAATCGATATCCTTTCAGTCCCTTTCGCCCTTTATAGACCTCTTCAATCACCTCAATGACATAGTCAAAATGGCTTTGCGTATACACGCGTCTCGGAAAGGCAAGGCGAACGAGCTCGAGGTCCGGAGCGATATGCTTTCCCGTTTTCGCATCTGTTTTACCGAACATGATGCTGCCTATCTCGCACGACCGGATGCCCCCCTCTGTGTAGAGCGCGCAGGCAATGGCCTGTCCCGGGAACTCGTGAAGGGATATATGTGGTGCGAATGCCTTTGCATCCAGGTAGATGGCATGCCCACCGACAGGCTTCAAAAAGGGAACGCCGGACTTGTCAAGTTTTTCTCCCATGTATTCCACGGTTCGTACGCGATACGTGAGATAATCCTCGTGCAGCACCTCTTCAAGTCCCTGCGCGATGGCCTCGAGGTCGCGGCCTGCGAGTCCGCCGTAAGTTGGAAAGCCTTCCGTCACCACCAGTACATTGCGTGCCTGCATCGCCAGATCATCGTCGTTGAGTGCCAGGAATCCGCCGATATTGACAAGGGCATCCTTTTTAGCGCTCATCGTACAGCCGTCCGCGTATGAAAACATCTCCCGCGCAATGTCACGGCACGATTTGTTCTCATAGCCAGCTTCCCTGTGTTTGATGAAGAAAGAATTCTCGGCAAACCGGCAGGCGTCGAGAAACAGCGGGATATCATATTTCGAAAGCAGTTTTTTGGTATCCCGGATATTGCTCATGGAGACCGGCTGGCCGCCGCCGGAATTGTTCGTCACCGTCAGCATGCAGAGCGGCACATTTTCCGGCCCGACGCGTTCTATGAAGTTTCCCAGTTTACCGATATCGATATTGCCTTTAAAAGGGTGTATCTTACATGGATCCTTACCCTCATCAATGACAAGGTCTTCAGCATGTCCCCCGTTATACTCGATGTTCGCACGCGTTGTGTCAAAATGGGTGTTCGAAGGGATATACTTCCCCGGTTTTGCCATCAAACCGAAAAGTATCCGTTCCGCGGCACGGCCCTGATGGACGGGAATGATATGCTTGAAACCGGTGATGTCTCTTACACGGTCACGAAAGTGATAAAAGCTCCGTGCGCCCGCGTATGACTCATCCCCTCGCATGATACCTGCCCACTGGGCATCGCTCATTGCTGCTGTTCCACTATCTGTCAATAAATCAATCAGGATATTTTGGGCATCGATCATGAACAGGTTATAACCTGCCTCTTTCAGTATTTTTTTTCGCCGGGATTTGGTTGTCATTTCAATGGGCTCGACAACCTTAATTCGAAATGGCTCAATAATTGTTTTCATCGGATTTCCGGTGGTTTAGTCTATTCCAGGTGATTTTGGATTATTTCAAAAACGTGGATTCTATTTCCATCCAGGACATATGCTCTGTTTCTGTATATGGCGATATCCTTTGGATCGATGATCTCCTGCGATTCTGCTTCTGCTGCAGGGTGTCTAAGCAGGAGGTCTCCGCTTGAGCTGAATGCAAATACCGCTTTTTCATCGCGATCAGCGACCCAAATACGATTGTAACCATCGACCGCGATTCCGTAAGGACGGCTCAGCAATCCCTCGCCAATATTGGTGAGATAGTTCCCAAAATAGTCGTATACGACCACAACGGCGCCGTTCTGATCTGACACATAGATTCTGTCATTCACACCGATCTCCACCTGCGCTGGATTGTCCAGCCTCCCCACACCTTCGGAGTAATCGCCAAAACTGATTTCCGGCTGACCAAATGAATTAATTTTCAACAATCTCTCATTTTCTGCGTCTACCAAGACGATCTCACCATGAATGGAAATGGCCACTCCGGAAGGATAATCAAATTGAAGGTCTTCGTCAAGAGATTCATCAGAATAGTAAGAGGAGATATAATTCAGATCCTTATCATAGCGTTCAATGCGACTATTGTTATAATCGGCAATAAAAATATCCAGCCCGGACTTTGCATTGATATCCAGCGGGTAGTCAAATTCCTCTTTTCCCCAGCCGAATCCGCCCACCACTTTGACCGGTTCATTCTGCTCGTCGAATTTAATGATGCGATTATTGTTCGTATCCGCCAGATATAGATTCCCGGTCATATCAATCGAAATAGCCTGGGGCTCTGCGATCGAGACATCCTCTATCTTTGCCTCTCCAAGAGTAAATAGATAGATAAGGGTCATAGTATAAAGCACATGCATATATGAATATTACATTATTTTTCGAAAATAATCAACTTATATTTTATCAAATTTATTTCTTGCTTATATGATAGATTTTATTAAATTACATCTGCATTCTGAGATCGTCTTTTGATATTCAGTATTACGCGTTAAAAATTGAATACAGCGAATACGGGGTCATCGCGATGAGTTTCGATCAACTGACATCGATCGTCTATCTAACACTGGGCATTCTCATATTAATGCTCGGTATACTCATCATTCGTGAAAGTCCAAACCGCCGGTTGAATCGCGTCACCGGTATTATGATGTTTCTTGCATCACTGGCCCCGATCATGGGCGCATTCAGTATGCTTGTCACCAATGCAGCCACGGAAATCCCGGTAAACCTCACTCTCTTTCAGCGCATTTATCTCATCTGGGAATTTTTCTTCCCGGAGCTGCTCCTCTTTTCTCTGATATTTCCCCGGGAAAATTCTCTGATAAGAGATCATCCGCGAATGGTTCCGTTACTGTTCATACCTCATACGATCCAGCTGCTTATCGTATTATTATTTGACTCGTCAGAGAAAATAATAAGCCTGATCAATCTGCCCGAAGGCAACGCGGGAATTATACTTCAGCCCTTTTACATCGTATTCAATCTGATGTTGAGCTCACTCAGCTACCTGCATCGATATCACTCAAATGTATTCGCAGTCATCAATATCATTTTCGTTTTCCTGGCAATCTACATCATGTATCGGGGATACACGCAACTGAAGGCACCGCGCCTGAAGCAGCAGGTTGGTATTGTACTGTGGGGAATCCGCGTGAGCGTGGGTTTGTATGTCATCACCTTTCTGATACCAGAGCTATTCCCCATTCAGGTCACTCAAAAGCTGAATTACTCTCTCACGCTTCTGGCACTGATCATAGGCCCCGGCTCCATCGCGCTCTCGATCATAAAATATCAGTTTCTTGACATTCGGCTCATTATTCGTCGCGGCATAATATTTTCCATGACGTCTGGTTTGCTCGTCGGCATATATCTGTTCTTTTATGGACAGACAAAGGTCATCTTTACCGATGTCCTGGGTATCGATATTCCAATTATCGAAATTGTATTTCTCATTCTCGCGGTAATCTTCTTTCAACCCATTCTCAGTTCCATCGAAGACCTGGTGGAAAAAATATTTGTTCACGATAGATCCGACTATCGGAATGTACTCAAACGTCTCAGTTATGACATCCTTCATATCATAGAAATTGATGAACTGAAGAATAAGGTGATCCAGACACTGTCGGAATCGATGATGCTTTCCAACGTCAAACTCATTTTAAGAAATAATGAAGGAATATTTTGTGTCGAGGGGCAGACGGATGACGTCCATAAACCGGTCAGGTTTTCACCAAAAAGCGAATTCATCTCCCTCATGAACTTTATGGGTGACGATATCGGTCTGGAGGACCTGATTTCCAGGATACAGCACGAAAGAGAGATCAAACTAATCCGATCGCTCGATGTCGTTCTCTTTATTCCATTCTCACACCACAATGTACTTACAGGGATACTTTGTCTTGGTAGAAAGCTGACGAAAACCAGGTTCTCCGCCGAAGACCTGATGCTTCTCAGGGTGTTGTCTGACCAGATCGCTGTCGCTTTAGAGAATGCAGAACTGATGGAGGAGAAGCTGGAAAAACAACGCATCGATGAGGAAATCTCAGTCACGCGGGAAATACAGAAAATGCTTTTGCCGCATGAAATACCCGTCGGTGATAATTTTGAACTCTCTGCAATCAACCTTCCATCTCGAATTGTTGGAGGGGATTACTACGACTTCTGCGTGATACAGGATAGATACGTTGGTATCGCCATCGGAGATATTTCCGGGAAAGGCATCCCCGGGGCGATCCTGATGTCCAATTTGCAGGCCTCCTTTCGGGCTGTGGCTGAGCATAATCTTTCCTCTGCCGCCACGACAGCCAAGATAAATAGCCTGATTTCCCGAACGACCTCCTCTGAAAAGTTCGCAACGTTTTTCTATGGTATTCTCGACACTAAATTGCTCTCCTTCAACTTCACCAATGCGGGACACAATTATCCGATTATACTGAAGGCGAATGGCGAATGTCAATTTATCCAGGGGAGCGACCTGATCGTGGGCGTACATCCGGATTACGCCTACAATGAAAGCACGATACAGCTGAATCCGGGCGATTTTCTGGTTTTTTATACGGACGGTATCACTGAAGCACTCAATCCATCAGATGTGGAATTCAGCGAAGGCAAACTTCTGGATCATATATGTAAATCCAATGTCATCACAGCCGACGACATGCGCGACTCGGTCTATAACGAAGTGATTGATTTCACTCAGGGAAAGGCGCAACACGATGACATCACTCTGATCGTGCTGAAAATTACGAAACATTGATCGCAGGTTTCAATGCAAAATCAGTCGATCCATAATCTTTTTCAGCCCGCCTGAATTTTCCGGTGACCATCCAAATGACTTCTGCCAAATTTCTGAACTGCTCATGCACAGATAGATGAAAAGATCCCTGTCGTGCGACTTGAGCCATGCGTGCATCTTCCTGAACATATCGATTCGAATCGCTTTGAAGTATCTCATCTTACCATCGATGCCTGGGAACAGCTCGCCATATACAATCTTGCTTTCGGGATGATTTTCTCTGATGATCTGATCGAGGTGCGGAGGATAGCGAAGCGCACCGAGGCTGATCCATATGATGCTGTCCGGTTTTATATATTCGAATATTTTGTCGACAGTCTCGTGATAGTCGTTTTCCCATTCCGGGTAGTAGATCATGGGATCGAAATGAAATCCGATTTTGAAGCCTTTTTTTTCGCATTCCCGCGCGGCTGACAATCTCGCTTCGAGTCCAGGCGCATGGCTCTCTTCAGTGGCGATCATCCGGGGAGTATTCAGTGACCATGATACCACAGTTCTTCCGCCATGATCTTCATTCAGAAAATTATCTATCTGCACGGTCTTTGTTTTTAATTCGATGATGGCATTTCGCTTATCCGCAAAAAACCGGACAAGCTCTCTGCTGTATTCTGTCAGATGATCTGTGCTCAAACTATCGGCGAGTTCGCCTGTCCCGATCCTGAACTGATGATCGGGATGACTTTTGAGCAGTCGCTCGAGTTCATCAAACATATCATCTTTGTTGACATAAACAACAATATGCGGCGATTCAAGATATCCCTGAAGTACGCAATAGGTACATCCTATTTCACAATTATTGACAAGGTTCAGTATTCTATATCCACAACAAATATAATTGTGCGTACCGGGACAGTTTTTGTAAAAATCGGCCTTCTGTTCGGCGAGCACGAGACTTTGATGTCCCCGGTTTTGAGGGACATCTTTCACACTGTCGACAATAACAGGATCTATGAAACCCAGCTTCTCAATGATCGATTTCGTAACCGGATATCCAGTGGCTGCCGACTCAACGTATAGATTCTCGGGTTGAAAACTCATCCTATCAAAGTGTCCAGTTTTTTCAATCTACCACCTTCAGAAATTCTGCCCAATATCTTCATTACGTTATCAAACTCCGTCTGATCTTTGAATTCAAATCGTATGGAATACTTGTCGCTTTCAAAAAAAGGCGGTGGATTGACACTGATCTGAGGAGGTAACTTCAATTCCTTTTTCAGCTGATTAAACTTTGTCTCCGCATCCATGAATTTCGGGTATCTCTGCTGACGAAGTATATCCTTCACTCCAATCAATCTCGCATTCAGATTACGGCCCTCATCTCCCAGTATGAGCTGCACCTTTTCCTGGCCGATAACCTCGGACATCTCTTTATCTTCGATCATAGAAATGTCCGTAATCAGCCTGATAAATTCCTTTTGTCGATTTTTACCCAGACGCAGCGCATAGAAAAGGCTGAGGAATGCGCACCGATCCTTCGACGAATACCGTGAAAGTCCGGCGCACATCTCCGGTGAAATAAATTCTTCCACAACGGCAATTTTCAAATTGTCTTCCATTTGGCATAATGGGAGATAATTATCGAGAACCTTTGGATTGGAACCGAGGCCGAGCATCGGACAGAATTGATCGAGGATAGTCTTGTCATCGAGATTGAATCGATCTTTCAGAATATTCAGGACAAATGATTTTTCAATTGGATTGATATCACGAGTGCTCACATTGTCATAGAAATTCATCAGGAAACGATCCAGGTCAGGATCCGCATCTACTTCATCGACCACTACAGCTTCCACGGTTGTCACCTTCAAATGAGCAAGAGCGAGAATCCTCTTCAGACCGGATATGATCCGATAGACAGGTTTGTTCGATTTAAGGGCCAGCACCGGCGGATGCAGCAGCCCTGTTTTTTTTATCGATTCGATCATCATCGTCAGATAGGGTTCGAATGTAAATACATATGTTCTGTCAGCGAGATCGATATCATGAATGACAACATTTGTCAGTGAATGATTATTCATATATGATGACACCTCACTTTTTTTGAATATATCGTTTCATCAGCCGGCGATAGGTCGCCGCTTCCTCGTATTTGCCTCTTTTGAAAAATCCGTTTGCCAGGATCGCGCATTTTTTTCGGAGCATGGCAACTGCTGCATTCTCATCTCCTTCACTGAGCCGCAGTTCGTTGATCGCTTTTTCCAATGCAATGACGCGGTACCGATCCATTCCCCAAAGTTTTCTGGAAAGCTGATCATCATGTCCGCCTCTCTTCACGATTAGTCTTTTATCGATAAATTCTATGCGGTTCGCAGCAGAGATGCGAAGCCACAGATCATAATCTTCGCACACAGGGAGGCTTTCATCAAATCCGCCGATCTCGGCAAAGAGCGTCTTGCGTATCATGACTGAAGACGGACTGATAATACATAGCGGCACACATTTCTGAAATATAAATCCTGAATATTTAGCGTGTACCTTTCCCGGATTTACCCTGACTCCATTCCGAATCCAGGTCTCATCCGTATAGCATATATTCAGATCTGGATTTGCAGACATAGTTTCCATCTGAATTTTCAGCTTATCTTTAAGCCACATATCGTCCGAATCCAGAAAAGTGAGATATGTCCCATTGCATATGGTGGCACCTCTGTTTCTTGCGGCTCCTGGCCCGGCATTTTCCTGATACTCATAAAAGATATCATTTCCGTAGCGTTTGATGATCTCTGCGGTATTATCTGCAGAACCATCGTCAATAACAATCAGCTCGATATCTTTGTAAGTCTGCTCCAATACGGAATCCAGAGCGTCAACAAGCATGTTCGCCCTGTTGAAGGTAGGTATGATAACACTGACAACCGGCATGAGATCCAATGAATATTCTTTATCATTAAAATAGGCAATATACTGTTGATAATCAAGCAGAAAATCATGCAGGCATATTAAAATAGAACTTGATTTTTAAAAATATATGTTGTATTTTTAGGTTTTATGGTACGTGTAGCTCAGGTGGTTAGAGCACTGGATTGTGGTTCCAGAGGCCGAGGGTTCAAATCCCTTCACGTACCCTTGTGAGTGCTTATGGATCTCTGTAAGCACTCTTTTTTTTGATGATAGCGCGCTTTACTATCACTGGGATTAACTTAACGCTGCATCAAATATAAATCGAGAAAGAATTCACAAATTATCCGGATTGATCGAAGGCTGCCATGCCTGTATTTCATCCACAATACACTGAGGATTGACCATGACCTACATCAAGCCCAGCATTCCAAAGGGCACAAGGGATTTTTTACCCGAACAGATGCTTCGCAGACAATTCGTCATCGAGACGGTGAAAGGCATATTCGAAAAATACGGGTACCAGCCGCTTGAAACGCCATCAATCGAAAAGTTGGAAGTGCTTTCCGGCAAATACGGGGAGGAAGGAGAGCAACTCATATTCAAAATCTTGAAGCGGGGCACTGAAATCGATAAAATCGGAAAATCAATCGACAGCTATACGGTGAAGGACCTTTCCGATCTTGTCGATTTCGCTCTCAGATATGATCTCACGGTGCCTCTATGCAGAGTGATTGCGATGTATCAAAATGAGATCACTCTTCCTTTCAAGCGATATCAGATTCAACCAGTCTGGCGAGGAGACCGGCCGCAGAGAGGCAGATACAGGGAATTTTACCAATGCGATGTCGATACCATCGGAAGTAAATCGCTCATGGTAGATGCTGAAAATATCGCCCTCGTCGATGAAATACTCTCTACGCTTGGTTTTGACAAATTCAAGATCCGTATCAACAACAGGAAGATACTCACAGGAATCGCAGAGTATGCGAACGTCATTGAAAAGGAAAACGATATTTCCATTGCCATCGATAAGCTGGACAAGATCGGAATCGATGGTGTCAAGGAAGAATTGAAACGACGCGGCATTCCTGAAGACGCCATAGCTACACTTCTCACCGTCCTTGAAATTAAGGGCGAACCTGAATCTGTTCTCGCTCAGATCAAAGATATTCTGGTGAACAGCGAGACCGGATCTGCCGGTGTGTCAGAGATCGAGCAACTGATCGAAAATATACGAGCGATGGATGTTTCACATGACCATTACGCGATCGATCTCTATCTTGCACGGGGATTGAGCTATTACACAGGACCGATTTACGAATCAATCGTCAGCGAACCGAATATCGGATCACTAACAGGTGGCGGACGATATGATGAACTGGTTGGCATGTTCCTTGGCAAGGAGATACCCGCTTCAGGCACAACAATCGGTTTGGAACGAATCATCTACGTCATGACGCAGCTTGATATGATCCCGGAAACAAAGACAAAATCACAGGTATTGGTCACTCTATTCAGCGAGGAAATGCGGACGAGCAGCATGACCACCATACAAACATTGAGATCGAACAATATCAATGCGGAGATATTTTTTGATCCCAAAAATCTCAAAAAACAATTCAATTATGCCAACCAGAAAAATATTCCCTATGTTATTGTCATTGGGCCGGATGAAGCAAAGGAAGACAAGGTATCAGTCAAAGAGATGAAGACAGGAACACAAACAATCATTCAACGAAGTGAGTTGGTGGATTTTCTGAATAAGCGATTCGCATAAAAAGAAAACGGCCGGATGATGACAACTCCGGCCGTGTTTATCAAGTTCTATATATTTCTCATCCTCACCGCAAAAGAGCCATTTTCCTTACACTGACGAAATCCCCAATTCTCAATCGATACAGATACATTCCTGATGGGAGGGATTGTGCATCGAGAGCGACTTCATGTTGTCCGGATATGAAATGTCCTCTGGCCAACTCCATGACCACTTCTCCCCTTACATTTAAAAGGTCAAGCCGCACATCACCAGATTGAGACAGATTGAATCGAATATTCGTTTTCGGATTGAATGGATTCGGGTAATTTTGAGCCAATCGGTATCCTTCCATTTGACCGATGCGGACTTCCAATTCTCCCGAATATTCATAGCTGCCATCTGTATCAAGTTGCTTCAACCGGTAGAAGCAGACCCCTTTGTCACCGTAGCTCTCGTCGACAAAGCTATAGCTATGCGGCACATTGGTGGTTCCATGGCCATCCACGAACCCGATCTCCTCCCATGCTGAAGCCTGGTCAGATCGCTTTCTCTCAATGCTGAATCCATAATTATTCATTTCACTGGCAGTGCGCCATTGCAGCAGCACCTTACTTTCTTCTGAAACAAAATCGGCGCTGAATGAGACCAACTCCACCGGAACGACATCCTGTTCGAAGTTTCCGGTAATGGATTTATCATCGTCCATAGTCACGCTTGTATTCGCGCTATTGGGATCCGCAACATCACCTGTCCAGTTGTCGAAAACATAGCCGGACGCCGGCGTAGCAGTGAGATTGACAACTGCACTCGAGTCATAGGTATGAACGCCAAGACCGGGATCGATTGTGCCTCCGCCCACAGGAGTCAATGCGACTGTCAGTGTAAATTCTCTCATGAAATTCGCCGTCACGTCCTTGTCGCCGTCCATTGTCACCGTTGTGCTGGCGCTGTTTGGATCGGCAACATCGCCCGTCCAGCCATCGAAACGGTATCCTGTCGCCGGATTTGCCTGAATGTTAACCACGGTATCGCTGCCCACATCAAAGACATAAACACCCGCTGCGGGGACCGTTGTCCCTCCGCTAACAGGGCTGGCCTGCATTGTCAGTTTCACGTTTCCGCCTTTCAATGCGACGACGGCCGTTCCCAGGGAACTGAAAAGAACGGGATCTATGGGATCCTGCGTTTCCGTATCGTAGTATTGCACATCTTTCTTTGTCTTCAGTGTGAAAGAATCGGATTCTGAAGAGACCCACACTTTATATATGATTGAATCTCCAACGACAAATCCGCAGTTGCCGCCGTTGTTCTTTTTTATCGTCATCACGAGCGGCGATGATTCAGAGACAGTGCCGGTAATTGCCTTGGCTCCGAGACATAGCGTCGTATCAGATTCTCCATAAATTCCAATTTCGTCTCCAGTCGTCAGATCGGTTCCATCATAACTTGCGTCGATGATCAATATTGTCATCGCCTGTGAAGCATCCCCACCGGTGCACGGATTAAAATGCACCTGGGAATATGCGAGACCTGCCATAAGCAGAGTCACCGCAGCAAAGACCAGAGTAAATTTGGTTTTCATTTTCAACCTCTTTGATAAATTATCTCAACAGGGCCATTTTTTTCATACTTGTAAAACGCCCTGATCTTAATCGATAGATATACATACCTGACGGCAAATTCTTGCCGTCAATTGTTAAAATATGCTGACCAGCACCATAATAGCCATCTGCGACAATCTGGACACGCTCCCCCAACACATTCAACACATCCACACGAACATACCCGGAGTGCGGTATCTGAAACGATATCTTTGTCTCCGGATTGAATGGATTCGGATAGTTCTGATGCAATGCATAAGACATCGGAACAGAGGTTTCTACTTTTAATGCTTTTGAGTATTCATAACTTCCATCTGTATCCATCTGCTTTAAGCGGTAGTAGTAAGAGTGCGCCTCTGTCTCCAGTTCATCAAAATAACTGTAATTCTGCGGTACATGGCTCGTTCCATGTCCATCGACGAAACCGGTTTGAGACCAATCTTCCACATGATCTGTTGTCGATCTCTCGATTGCAAATCCGTAATTGTTTGTCTCGCTCGCTGTACGCCATGTTAACAATACCCCCCTGCTCTGCATCAGATATTCTGCGTCAAAGGAAACAAGTTCCACCGGGACAACGTCCTGTCTGAAATTCGCGGTCACTGATTTGTCTGCATCCAATCTGATACTCGTTATCGCACTGTTGGGATCAGCCACAGCACCTGTCCAGCCGTCAAAAATATATCCGGCTGCCGAAGTTGCAGAAAGAGCGACAACTGTACCTGTATCGTACATATGCGTACCAAGACCAGGATCAGTCGTTCCTCCTCCCACGGGACTGACAGAAACTGAAAGTGAAAACTGTGGAATAGTGGCAAATAGTCTCGCAGCAGCTGTTTCCAGGGGAGTGAACACAACAACAGAGTCCCCCAGAGACTCGCCGCTCTGCGTATTGTAAAAAACGACCTCTTCTACTCCCACTATGATCGAATCGCCTTTACTGTCATCCCAAATTTTGAACAGTATCGTATCACCTTCCATAAATCCGCATCCGTCACCATCATCCATTGTAGCGATGATCTGCAAAGGCTGCGAAGGCGATAGCGTCGACTCAACTGTCTTCGCCGCAACGCATCTGTTTGGATCAGACATTTGATACAGTCCAACTTCATCCCCTGCGGAAAGATCAACGCCATTGATACTCGCGCCAATAACGAAGACATTCATTGGTGTAAAGGGGTTGCTGGTATCAGGCAGACAGGGTGTAAAATGAGTCTGGGCATTTACCAATCCGAAGGTGGTCAGCTGACTCAATCCCAGCAGAATCGAGATGATCAGTATTTTTTTCTTCATATCATTTACCTGTTTATTTCGCCAATAATATCTTTTGACAGCTTGTGAATTCCCTTGTGCTCATCACGATTAAATAGACACCGCTGGTGACTCTCTCACCCTGTGCATTTACAGCATCCCATGTTAAGGTGTAACGCCCCGGGCTTTGCTTGCCTTGATAAAGCGTATTCACCAGAATGCCGAGAACATTATAAACGTCTATTCGCAGATTTGTATCTTCGGAAATCTCGTAACCAATGGTTGTCGAGGGATTGAAGGGATTTGGATAATTCCTGTATAATTTACAGGATTCAGGCTGATGGTTCATGGACGTTTGGTCGACATCGATATATGATCTCAATTCAATGTCAATCACGGCCGTTTCCAGACCTGCGTACGTCACCGGATCGATCGCCAAACCAGTCTCGCTGTCATAAAATAGCATCTCGTCTGATTCCAGGACGTATTCCCTCTGTATTGCCGGATCCCACAACTTGAAAACCATGGAATCTCCGTCATTGAATCCGCCGTTTTCGCCCTCAGCTTTAGACGCGATCAGCTGAACAGGATTGGTCGGATTTACTGCACCTGTCAGCACGGCTGCCCCGACACATACGTCGGGTTTCGATTTAGTAAAGGCACCAACTTCAGTACCAGCAACGATGTTCTGTCCATTTGCTGTTGCGCCCACAATGAAAATTGTCATAGGTAAAAATGGCGTCTCCTGAGGAGGCGTAAAATGTGTCTGCGCATACGCCATGCCAGACAACACAAATATTATCAAACAAATAAGCGCATTTGTCCTGATTGTAAATTTCATATGTGACCCTGTAGATTGAAACCCGTAAAACAACTAAACAGGAGGAAAAACCACCCGGCTTTTCCTCCTGTTTCATAGCTTATCCAATTATTTCGAAAGCACCATTTTCTTTGTACTTACGAAATTACCAGCTCTCATCTTGTAGATATATATACCAGATGCAACTTTCATACCAACATCATTGAGACCATCCCATTCGACAACATGACGACCCTTGGTTCTTTCACCACTATAGAGTGATTTCACCAAATTGCCGTTCAGGTTGTAGATCTCCAGCGTTACATGAGCATCCTCAGGCAAAGCATAAGAGATCATCGTCGTCGGGTTAAATGGATTTGGATAGTTCTGATCCATCTGGAAATCTTCCGGCACCAATGATCCGGATGTCAGAGACTCCGACGCATTGACCGCAATCGCTGCGGTTCCCAATGCCTCAAATCGATTCTCTGACTGAAGTTTGGCATCATCGAGTGTCAGGAACTGAATGTCCGTCGCTTCGACGACAAATTCTTCATTCGTCGCTTTTTTCCAGATCTTCAGCGACATTGGATTTCCATCCTTGAAGCCCAGCCCGTTTCCATCATTTTTGGCAGCAATGATTTCAAGCGGCGTACGTTCACTGATTGCAGCATCAACGACAGCAACACCGACACAGGCGCCGCCGTCATATATTGCAATCTCGTCGCCGGCGACCAGAGGCTCGCCATCTATGGTGGATTCAACGATATAAACGGTCATCGGCTGATATGGATTACCGGTAAGCGGTGTAGAGAAATGAACCGGTTCAACAGCTTTCATATCATCTACCATCTTCGGCATTGCCGACTGACCGGGACAATCGATGCATATCTGCGTATTGGTGTTTACCTTTACGTAGTACGCTTCGCCCGGCGTCATATCGCCGATCGAATTCAACCATGTGCCGAACAACTTGAATATTGAATTACCGGCCTCATCCACGACTTTGATTAATTCCGTATTATCAATAAGTGGTTGAAAAACAGCCAGTGCATTCTGGTCATAAGTAATACAGGGATAGCTGATGATATTCCATCCGCTCGTCAGATTGATGCACAACGGTACCGACACCGGCGTACCTTCAACGTTCAGCGTCGTGCTGTTCTTCATCTTGATGTAATATCCTTCGGTCTGTGACCAGTCACCGATAGAATTCTGCCACGTGCCGAAAAGATTGACGATCGAGTTACCTGTCTCGTCCAGAACCTTATCAAGATCACCGAGAATCGGATTCAGGATATCCAGCATATCCGGTCCATTGTTGGGAACGACACCGATCGAGAACATATTCCAGCCTTCGCTCAGCGTGATTCCCTGTGGTTCAGCATTGATACCATCGTCATCAAGCTGGACCACAGCCGTACCCAAACCTTCAAAGGGTACTGGTGTGATTGGAGTACCTGAGCCAGGATCATAGAACTGAACTGCTGTATTGTACTCAATACCAGCACTCACATCCCACATCCTGAACGTGATCGCATTGCCATCTGTGAATCCATTGTCGAGCCCGTCCTCCTTGGCCGAACAAATGATCTGTATTGGATCCACGAGAGAGGTCGGCCCGTTCAGTACGGCAGCACCGACGCATAATTCTCCGTCGTATACGCCGATCTCGTCGCCCATACCAATGGGAATACCGCCGATATCCGCACGCGTACAGAAGATCGTCATGGCTCTGAAAGGATTGCCCGGCAGCCAGACAGGACTGTAAAATTCCTGTTTGGCTGATTTCAGACCGAGAGTGAAAAGCGCACCCTCTGTTCTCAATCCACCGAGTGAATTCTGATTGATCACCACCGGTTTCGACGGATCGCCCTGATACTGCGCGTTATCATAATCCTCGATGCTGCCCTGCAATCTCCATTCGTTAGCCACATCATTCAGATCACCATGTCTTCTGATGATCCTCAGGTTCGATACGGTATCATAGTCTGCGAAACCGTCCGCCCGTAATTCGAGATCAAATGTATATTGACTCAAATTTTGGTTTGTCCAGATCTGCCAGTGAAAATCAGGATAATCGACAACATCCACACCCGGACTGACACCATCTTCAATCGGAAGACCGATTGTTCCGGTCGGTCTGTCGTCCACGTGACTCACCGTAATCGCCAGTGCATTTGGAATTGTCGGGAATCCATATGCCGGCTTGAATGTGATCGCCGTCGGTCTGTACTTCGGATTGGTGCCTACCGGGAACTCACTGCGTTCGTTCGTTGATGTCGCAATGGTTCCGCCATTGACCAGAACCTTGCGTACCCGTCCGATGACATGACTGGCGTTCGAACCTGTAACGCCTGCACGGTTGAAGCCCTGTCCGCCGCCAGGTACAGGCGCCGGTATCGTCAAGATATTATCGCCGGTCACCAGCAGTCCATTCACAAAGAACACCGTTCCGGTGATGAGATTTCCTCCGACAAGATTCACCACATCCGTTGGATTGTCTTTATTGATTCTAATGCTCGCCGCGGCTGCACCGCCATTCGTTAAATCAACGCCTGCCGCCGGGACGATCAGATCCTGATCAACACCGCCCCTGAATTCCAGCGGAGCATTGAATACAGTCACAGGATCCGTTGCCAGCCCGAACGAGGCTGATTCATTCTCAATCACGACATCGCCATAAGTGGAAATCGTGGCGTTCGTCGGAACAGCTGGTGTTGCCTGGGTCTGCACATTGTTGCGTATCGTCAATGTACCGTTCACCATCACCGGTGTATTGATGATCGTAAATTGATTGATGGCGTTCACATTTCGCGTGAAAGTGAGATCATTCACCATGGACGGCAGTTCAGCTCCGGTGTTGTACACACCAACGCCATCGTTTTTGTAAAACACATCGATGTCATTGCCGAATGTCCTTGTCCCTAACACATTGAGAACCCCGCGGACCACATGGATCTCAGAGTTATCTTCGATGTGCAGATTCGCGCCACCCGGAACACTGGTCGTACCGCTTGTCAATGTGAGCTTGGTATTCACATTTCTGGTACCCGGAAGTGTGACTGTCGTACCGGCAGTACCCCAGGAATTGAAATGATTCACAAGCGTCGTCGGTGTACCGGGCCAGATATTGGCCGGAAGACCGATATTGGCGATATGGACGGAGAACAGATCGATAGAACCCATGTATGTCGGCATAACGTCCAGGTTACCATCCTGATACCGAACTGTGGCGCCATCGGCAATTTTCAGCCGCGGCACGCCGCCAAAAGTGTGCGTGAACACATTCGCCGGTCCGTTGAAAAGATCGAACGTATTGAGCACAGTGATGTAAGCTGAATTTGCCACGGCAAAAGCAGCACCCACCTGGATACGCAGATTCGGAATACTGAAATCTGTCGTACCCTGATTGAACAGCGGCGTCTGGATAATGAGATAGCCCGTCGTCGCTGCATAGGTTCCACCTGTTCTGGTGTAGTTACCCGTCGGTTTAATGGTGATGTTCCGCGTATTAAAGTTGAACTCTCCATTACGATGCCGGAAGAGGCCGGTGACGCCAAGCGCCAGCCCGGGACTCGCCGGATCGAGCACGACGTCGTTATCGACAGTCACATTGCCCAGATCGCGGTTGCCTCCCAGATATACATTCAACGGAGGCGCGCTTGAGTCGAGAAAGAGCGTTCCGATTCCAACGGTATTGATCGATCCATTAGCACCGATGATGAAATTGGAACCCCACAGCGTCAAGTTACGTGCCGTAACAGCATCACCCAACTGAATGGTACCCTGAGTCAATGTCAGGGTTCTGGCGATCCAGAGACTTGTGTTTGTCGCCGGATTCAAAATGAAGAGATCTCCGGGTGCATTGAGATTGATCTCAACATTACAGCTGATGATCGGCGCATTTGAGACAACAAGTGTCAGATCGATCGTCTTTGGAGCGCCCGAGAACAGAAGCCTCCCCGTTCCACTGGTTGTTGTCTGTCCCCAGAACTTCGGGTTCGTGCCCAGATGCGTGTA
>JAZBPW010000169.1:0-4499 GCA_036351795.1 Candidatus Zhuqueibacterota bacterium
ATCTTATTTCGAACCCAATTCCAGATTAAAGTCGGGCTCACCAACAGTAACAATGCCCAGGTGGCCATCCACCGAGACGATGTCGCCATCCTGAAGCAATTCGACAGCATCCGCAATACCGTTCACGCATGGAATGCCCATCTCTCTGGCTATGATAGCGCCATGGATCAACATGCCGCCGCGCCGTTCGATGATGGCGCTGGCAAGTGGCACGAGATGCGTCATGTTCGGCTGGATCGCGTCGCATACCAGCACATCGCCGGATCTGAAACTGCCGAGATCTTCCGTGCGTTTTATCCGTCGCACAGTGCCTGTCACAAATCCTGGTGATGCCGGCTGCCCTCGCAGTTGCCGGGGTTTATAATGCGCCGGCATTGTTTCCCGGGGCTTGCCGGTCTCTTTCTCCTTTATAACCACCCGGATATCCGCGTTACGCAGCGCCTGCACTAAGATTTCGGCAGATTGATCCGACACATCACCGGCACCATCAATTCTGCCCTGATCAGCCAGCCGTTTAACCCCTTCATGAATGGCCCGCAGATACTGACTTTTTACCCGCCCCAGCAACAGGTTGTCGTCGTCTCGAAGGCGCCAGCTCAATCTGCCGATCTCCAGCGCCTCTCTGGCCTTATGAAGGTGATCCTGACCCGCGGCGGTATAAAATCGTTCCTCCAATTCTTTTGAAGATACTTGCTCTGCTTTGCGTGACAAATCTGAATCGGAACTGGCCATTTCGAGTATTGACCGCAATGTCAGATCAGGTCTTTCATTGAGCCGGTCCGAACCATAGTCGATGTCCATAAATTGTTCGAGCAATGCCGTGAACTGCGTGAGGAATTTCGCCCCGGACCTTGTCTCCTTTAGGGAGTTCAGTGATTTTTCAAGATCAGAGGTATCATTTTTTAACAGCGTCTGTAATCGATTACACAACGCTGGATCTGTGCGAAGTATCAGGGCGATTTCCATGAACGCTTCGTTCCGGCTGGTGGAGAGCATCTCCTGATTCTTCAGGAGATGCAGGAATTCGTAAGGATCATCAGGATGCATGATATCATTATAGAATGTCCCCAGATGACGAACGCCATGGGCAAACGGGATGAAATCATCCCAATAGATTTTCTTCCATCCTTCATAGATCTCATTTCTCCTGGCAATCTCACCGGCCAGTTCTTCATCTTTAAGAATGGATATGTCCATGGTTGCGAGCGTCTTTCCTTCGGATTCCAGCTTCGGAATCAAATCTTCGGAAACGCGGACAGCCAGGTCCTTCAGACGTTTTTCTGCCGGACGGAGGGTGAGATAATACGATTTCGAATCCTCTTCACGATTGTCTCCTGTTGTCACAGGACGCGCCTGAAGTAGCGTGAATTGATCAGCCACACCGGTCCATTCGATATCCGGTGTCCAGCCGAAATCAGACTCGATTTTTCTGACAGCGCGATGGATATGCATCAGATCATCGTTGGATAGCAGAGGCTCGCTTTTTGCTTCGTCGCGATTCCCGCGTTTCGATTCCATGATCTTCCCTGTGCTGCGCTGCAATATCCAGCGATCCGGATCCACCGCACCGTCCACCAGATTGCTGCAGAGACCGGGAACAGCTTCGACGATTATCCGGTCTGCGCCGGGATCCCGAGGATCGCAGCCAAAAGCAACGCCCGATACGTCCTGCTCCACCAGCTCCTGAACCAGTACGGCCATTGTGCTGTTCTCTGGATCCAGGCCCAGTTCGTTCTGGTACAGCAATGCGGCATCGGACCAAAGCGAGGCCCAGACCAGCCGGACCGAGTCGATCAGCGCATCTTCACCGTTGATGCCAACGTACGATTCGTGTAATCCGGCGAAGGACATCTGCGCCGAATCCTCCTTCGGCGCGGAAGAACGCACGGCGAGAGGCTGTTGCAGGCTCTTCGTGTGAAGCATCTCAATGATAGCCTGTCTGATCTGATTTGGTATTTCAGATTTGCTGAACATGCTTCGGATTCGCAACGCGCTGTCCCACATCTCTTCCCATCGCATGTCACTGATCTTTTTGCGTCCGATTTCAAAACGTATGCCCTGCTGAAGAGAGTTCGCTTTCAGGAATTGCCTGTAGGCCGCTGTCGTAATGGAGAAACCCCGCGGCACCCTGAATCCCGATTGGATGAGTCGCGATAACTGATATGCTTTACCGCCGACGACATCTGCATGGGATGCTTCTATTTCTGAAAGGGAAATGACGATTTTGTCTATGGGATCCACTGCGATACTCCCTGGAACTGCGTGACATGAAAATACCTGACCACTTCGATCTTGAAGAGTGCCGTGGAGTTGGCTTCCACAAATTGCCGGAGATATGAGTGGCGTAGTTTGAGAAGATCCTTTCCCTGTTGATGCATGTCGCCGGAGTGAATGTGTGTCGCTTTGCCGGTGACCGTGATCGCCTCGATCTTCGTCATGTCGTCCGGATGCTGGCAGCGATTATCGATCATCAGTGCGACTCTCTCACAATGGGTCAAAAGATGATACTTACGCGTGGCCACCGGTGTGGTGAAGAAAAAGTGTTTCAGATCTTCGGTGAAGGCATAGGCGATCAGCGATGCATATGGCTGCGATTCTCCCTGGGTGCAAAGCACTGCGAACGGCTGGCCGTTCACCAGCTGCATGATGCGATTTGCCAGCTCCGGATCTCTGGATGAAATGATGTCGTTCCTCTCGAATTCGAGATCGAATACAGGTTCGTCGATGTTTTTCATGTGCTACAATGCCTCTATTTGATTGAGATATTCCCGTGCCTGAGCGATTATATTTTTTCTCTCTGTGTCGTTGTACCGGTCCAGGACGCGGTACATCATGCCCATGCGGGGATTTTTTGATAACCTATCACGGTGCCTCTCCAGAAAGTGCCAGTACATGGAGTTGAACGGGCACGCGCGG
This sequence comes from Candidatus Zhuqueibacterota bacterium, assembly GCA_036351795.1. Classification (GTDB taxonomy): domain Bacteria; phylum Zhuqueibacterota; class Zhuqueibacteria; order Thermofontimicrobiales; family Thiofontviventaceae; genus JAZBPW01. The sequence continues at coordinate 2,917 of JAZBPW010000169.1, forward strand.
TCGCCATATTTTAATGATGATTTATAATGACAGTCCGTGCAATAGTCGCTCATCTTGTTGATGTAGTTCGAGGAGGAGACATACGGTTTTGTGCCGACGATCCCTCCGTCGGCGAACTGACTCATCCCCCGTGTATTCGTGATTTCCACCCATTCGATGGCATCGATATAGACGCCGAGGTACCAGGCATCGACGTCATCCGGATCAATCCCTGCCAGGAGCGCGAAATTGCCGGTGATCATCAATCTTTGAATGTGATGCGCGTACGCCTTTTCGAGCGATTGTCCGATAGCGGCCCGCATGCATTGCATTTTGGTGTCGCCATCCCAGTAGTAATGGGGGAGCGGCGCGGTATGGTCGAAGAAATTCAGTGTACTGTATTCAGGCATGCGCGCCCAGTAGACACCGCGCATATATTCTCGCCAACCTATGATCTGCCGGACGAATCCTTCGACCTGCTGAAGACCAATGCTCCGCTTATTATCCTCCCAAGCCTGGATGGCACTTTTGACAATATCGTGCGGCTGAAGCATCTTTGTATTCAGAGAAAATGAGAGTCGCGAATGGAAGAGCGACCAATGATCCAGGGCCATTGCGTCCTGATAGGTGCCGAAGCAGGGGAGAAGGTCAGCAATGAAATCGTTGAGCAATTGCAGCGATTGTTCTCTGTCGATGGGCCAGAGCAATCTGTCTTCTGAGTGTCCGAAAGTCTTCACACCATGGTCATCGATGAGGCGTCTGATATGGCTGATATCGTTATTGAATTCCATTGGTGGCGGGACGGAGACTGCTCCGTCGTAGCGACCGCGGTTCTCCTTGTCAAAATTCCAGACACCACCTGCGGGTTTTCCTGAATCCATGAGAATATCATGCCTCTTTCGCATGTCGCGATAAAATGATTCCATGATATACTGTTTCTTGCCCGTGAAGAATTTCTTGAGATCGTCTCGTTCAGTTAAAAAATGTTCGCTATCCACGGAGCGGGATGGAATGGAAAGTGAGCTGCAGAACTCTTTGAGCTGCACATCGAGCCGGTATTCGTCCGGGAGTTGATACTGGAATTCGGTGACATTGCCTGCGCTGATCATATTGAGCAGGTTTTTTGCAAATGACTGTGTGTTCTCGGGATCGTCGAGAGCGATGTATTTGATGGTGTGGCCGTTCGAGCGAAGGTCTTCAGCGAAACGCCGCATGCTTGCGAAAAAGGCGAGGACTTTCTGCACATGGTGCAGCGTATAGTCGGTCTCCTGACGCACCTCCATCATGACGTACAGTATGTGGTTATCAACGCTGTTGAACCAGGAGTGGTTGATATTCAGTTGATCACCGAGTATAAGGCGAAGAATTTTAGGCGCGGCAGTCGTCATTGAATAGATGGCTAATGGATCGGATCTTTGTGTACACGTGAATATACTGAAAGTACGGGTGAAAAACAAGGTGAAATACGATTGGTTGTGCCGGACGCCTGATAATTTATCATAACTCATCCCCATGGGGTGTTTTAAATATGACACATTTGACGTAACCACCAAGAGCTCAAAGACCACGCAAAGGGCACAAAGAAAACCGCTGACAGGATAACA
>JAZBPW010000170.1:0-46398 GCA_036351795.1 Candidatus Zhuqueibacterota bacterium
CCTCCAGCCCCATCCGCCATTGATGTTGAAAAGTGGATTCATATCGTATGGCATGAACGGATTGGCAAGTGGTGAAATTTCAGTCCTCCCATCTTTATTGACCCATGTGATGTTCTTGACAGGATTGAACTCCGTTCCCTCGTAATAATCCTGAAAGATCTCCACGATCTTCTGAGGTGTCACCAGCGTGTCTGGTTTCACCGAGAATGGATAGTTTTCCGAATTGGGGTGCAGATTCAAAGACGGAGCCAGCAGCTGCAGCACACGCCACTCTCTCCTTCTGGAGGCAAACGATGCTCTGCCATCGGGATCATATGCATAACAGAATTCAAAAGGTCCGTCCTCAGGATTCCACCAGCCGCTATCCTGCGCAACGCTGTATACATTTTCCGAAGCCATGAAATAGTCGCTTTGCGCCAGGTCGATCTGACGGATCCGGCTTGCATTGGCATTGACGCCAACATGATCATCCGGAATGCGTTGCGCGGCCCATACCGATCCTCTGTTTCCCTGGCCCGGACCGACGATCTCGAAATGCCACACCTCTTTTGTATCCGCTATCGTGAGGCATTCGCCGGCATCTATCCATCCGTACTTTGTGGTGAGATCACCCGCCATTCGTACGGCTTCTCTGGCTTCAGTGCACCGCTCGATAAGCAGCTGAACAAGACGCCATAGATCGATCAATCCTTTTTTCGTGCGTAACGAAGAGCGTCCGCCAAACGTGGATTCTCCAATGGCGAGCTGACGATCATTCATGCATGGCAGGGACGTATTGATATATCCATGCGTGTACCGCACCTGCGGGATCGTACCAACAGGTACTTGTCTGTATGTCGGCATGGCCGTGGTATCACAATTCTCGATTTTATAGCATGTGAATTTCTCATTCTCATCATATCTGCGCGGTTCGCGCACATCGATCCAGCTGCGGGCACGATGTTCATCCATAGTATGCGATGTCATCACTGAACCATCCGCCGACGCCTTGATGCCAACAGTGATGGTTGTGCAGCCGTCCGACCGCATTTTTTCGGCATCAGGCGATTGCTGCTGAGAATATGCTCCCCGTGAAACGAAAATGACAGCGATGGCGATGAAAAGCAATATCAAACATTTACGCATAGCTTCATGTATCATAGTGGCTCCCGAATTCGTGAAATAGAGATCACTGGCTTAAATTTGAAAATATCGAAAACATAGGTAAAAATCAATAGTTTTAAAGCATTGGTTTGATAAAAATGAGTGTAAAAAAAGCGTTGCACAGAATCATGCAACGCTTATGGGTGTCGGGGTGAGAGGATTCGAACCTCCGACTTCCTGGTCCCAAACCAGGCGCGCTAACCGGACTGCGCTACACCCCGAGAATGCCAAATATACGCAAATTATATATTGAAATCAAGTCTTATTTTCAAAATGCCGGCGGACTTTCTGCAATGCCCGCGCCCGATGACTGATTTCGTTTTTCACGCTCAGCGGCATCTCGGCGAACGACTTGTCGAATTCGGGCACATAGAAAAGTGGATCATAGCCGAAGCCGTTGTCACCCCGCAACTCTTCAAGTATAAATCCGTAACAAACCCCCTCTAATGACACCATCTTATCATTCTCGACGATGGACATCACGCATCGAAACCGCGCTTTCCGTTTATTCCACGGGATGCCCTTCAACATCGAGAGCAGCTTGTGGTTATTTTCCGCATACGTCGCGTTCTCACCTGAAAACCGGCTTGAATAGACGCCCGGGGCTCCCTCCAGACATTCAACCTCGAGACCGGTATCATCGGCCAAACTCATGAGCCCTGTGGCACGATTGATCGTCGCCGCCTTTTTAGCGGCATTCTCCTCCAGGGTCTGTCCATCTTCAATCACTTCAGGAATATCGGGATAATCCTTCAGTGTGTAGATCTGATAACCGAGGTCATTGAGCAGTGCTTTCATCTCCACGACTTTGTGTTGATTATTTGTGGCGAGTATGAGTTTTTTTTCTTTCATATCAGTATTTTAATTGAAAAATATCCTTTATATGAAAAAGCCACCTTGAATGCGATATTCAGGTGGCTGCTTTCGCTGAAGAAACATTTCTATGTTCAGGCGTAAATCTCTTTTTCATTGCATTTGCATACGCCCACCATATTCTCTTTGAATTTCCAATTTCCGGAACCCGATTTAACGGCATCGACCAGATGAATGAAATTAAGCAATTCACCGCACTCAGGACAGTGCTTACCAACCTTTTCCTGGCCCTGTGCCATCTTCGCCGCAAATGTTCTGTCTTTTTTACCCATGATTGAACCCCACTAATTATCTTTTCTTGTATTTATCTCTTTTCTCAACTGATTGACCTCTCTTTCCAGACAATTCATTTTGTGCTGAAGATGAGGGACTTGAGAACGTGATTTACCTGTTTTATAATATTTCGATGCCACTGACTGGCTGCTGTCACTGTAATATGAATGCCGGCTACCGACCCTGACAAAGACATTGAGACGTGTATCATCCCTTACGAAACTGATACGAGCCAGCGAACCTGGCTTTGTCTCTCTGACCAATTCACCAAGATGATGCTGGTTCTTTAATTTCACATCGTTATATTTTATCAGCATATCTCCCTTGCGAAGCCCTGCACGTTGGGCAGGGGAATTCATGACAACATTGAAAAGGGATAATCTTCCTGATTTTGCCATGCTATCCGCGCTGGAAAACTGAATGCCGATCCAGCCAAGTTCATTTTCATATGAATCGATGATGTCTTCCGTCACTTTGCGGATATGATTCATCGACAATACCAGTCCGGTTTCGGGGAATAGTGCCGTGGATCGATCGGCAACCACGGCGTCAATCTGCGCAATCAGCATTCCGATAATATTTCCCTCTGTGTCGAACACAGGACTGCCGGCGTTCCCCGGACTGAACATCGCAGAGACCTGCATCAGCCCGTTCGGCAGAACACCATTGATAATACCCAGTGATATCGAGGGCGAGCATCCAATAGCGCTGCCGACAATTGCCGTCCAGGATCCCAGCGTCACGTTCGAATCATCTTTGAGCTTGGGCGGCCTCAATCCGGACGAGTCTATTTTCAAAACAGTGATGCCAGTGCCATGATCCCGTCCTATGTATTCAGCCTTATGGGTTGCTCCATTCGTCATCGTGATCGTCATGTCCGGCTTTTTCGCAGCGACATTACTTTTCGTGATGATGTAACCATCACTGTTGTAAATCAGTCCAGAACACAATCTGCTATATCTTACCGTTTTCTCTTCTTCATCATTGCTGAATATGGAAAGCAGACCATTGTCTTTCGCAACGGAATAAGAATGTGTTGATTTTGATGAGATTGTAACGATCGACGGTTCCACCAGCTCAAGGATGCCCGATAGATCCTGTTGCATTTCCTGAAGGATACTTTGGGGATAACATCTCTTGCTATAGATAATTCCTGAAGACACTTGCAGAAGAACAAGCGCAGTTATCATTTTACTCTTCATCGCGAACACTGTTTTCCAACTGTAACCGATCAGTATGTGACCACCTGGTTTACGGGCATTACCAGCCGGTTTGGTGTATTCAATGAATCCTCATCCGTCATATCCGTCGAATCCGCACGCGCTTTACGTTCACTGTCACGACTCTCCGATGCCGGTTCATTTTCGATGAGTACGATCGTATTGTCATCTTCACGAATATTCAGCGGATTTCGATTCTGTTCCGGATTACCACCGTACCACTCTGTGTTGATGAAAGCATCCGGCACTTCAGGCTGATTCATCTTTTTGAACTGCTGCGTAACCATAAGTGCTGCGATAACAATGAGCGCCAGAGACATACCATAAACTGGAATACGAGCAGGCCAGCCCCAGGTCGCTCCACGCAATCGACGCCGGTCAAGTCCTGATTCGATCCGGATTCTCGTTCTGAGAATCGAGTCAAAATCTTCCGATGTCTTAACAGAATGCAGGTGATGAATACTGTCCATTATTTTGCTTTGAACGGACACATCGTCCTGACACGATATACATTCATCAAGGTGTTTTCTAAATTCTTCCTCTTTTTCTTTTGGAATTTCTTTTTCAATGTAGAGTGAAAGAAATTTTCGAAAACGCTTACAAGGATCCATACTGCCCTCTAAATAGACTGCGATTTATAACCGTATGTGAATTAGATCCCTCCTTTTGACATCAGTTACGTTTTAACGAGATGTTTTAATTTTTCCTGAAGCTTTAATCTGCCTCTGTTAACACGTGACTTAACTGTTCCCAACGGGATGTCGACTATGTTACTAATTTCTTCATATGAAAGTTCCTGAACATCCCTTAAAATTATCACTTCACGAAATTTAGGTGAGAGTGATTGTATCTCTTTGTGTATGATCTCTTCTTTAATATTGCCGTCCACCGTCTTCTCGGGGTTGAATTCGTCATCAGCAATATCATAATCTTTATCATCATAACCGAGATCTGATATGGAAAAGAACTTCCGTCTCTTTCTTTTTCTCAATTCAGTCTTGGCGAGATTACCTGCAATGGTATATATCCAGGTGGAAAATTTAGCAACCTTCTGGTATGCCTTCCGGTTTCGATAAACCCGTAAAAAAGTCTCCTGGACAATATCTTCCGCCTCTTCTACATTTCCTAAAAATCTATATACAAAATTGAGCAACTGATTTTTATATCTCTTGACGATTAAGTCGAACGCGTACAGATCGCCGTTCTGAAACTGTTCAATGAGATCTTCGTCAGTTGGTCTTTTCGATCTTTCCCCAGCTGCCATTTATTTGTCCTAAGTTTTTAACCTGACCGATATTTAAAAGTTCCGGTTTTTGCGCCTCTGCCCGGCTCAATATGAGAAAAAGCGTATGGTAGGGCTAGAGCCGTACAAGATGATATACAAGCAAAGTCATCACCATTTCATTCGATTGATAACTTGTCTTCAAATTCAGATCAGCATCCATCAGCAGCGCGAATGCGTGCTCCAACTGATTTGCGCTGAAATTTCTCACCTGTGATTTGAGATCTTTGACGAAAAAAGGGTGAACTCCGGTCACCCGCGCGAGCTCCGTATCCGAACTCCGGCGGTTCAGCATTCCCATCGTCTTTTGCAGGGAAATGAAGTGATTGCTGATCCGTACGATCATGCCAGACGGTTTTTCACCAAATCCAAGCAATCGCTTCATGATCAGCAGAGATTCTTCCAGACTCTTATTGCCGATCGCATTCAGCAAATGGTAAATCGTATACTCTTTTGAAAACCCTACAACAAATTGGACGTCATCTTCATCGATTTGTTTACGCTCACCCAGGTTGAGAAATATTTTGGTCAATTCATTTACGATGTTCAACAGCTTGTTGCCGACGAACGCCTGCAAGGCGATAATTGCATTGTCCGTTATCTCGGCACCCCTGCTCTTCACGTACTGCTTCACCCATAACGGCACCTGATTGTCATACAACGGCCGGAATTCGACAGCGACCGCATTATCCTTCAACTTCGAATACACCTTGCCGCGCAACTGTCCTGTGGGAGCGACCAGTATCAGGCAGGTCGATGACACAGGATTTTCGCTATACACAGCGAAATGATTCAACTGAGCAGGCGATAATTTCTGAACCTCCTTCACGACGATCAATCTTTTTTCGGCCATCATGGGAAAAGATTTGGCGATATTTATCACCTTCAGGCTCTCCGTTTCAGCGCCATAAAAAATATCGCAGTTGAATTCTCTGACGTCTGGCTGGATCACAGCCTCCATGATGCGCTGTGTCGCTTCTTCTATCAGGAATTCTTCTTCGCCATGGAAAAAATAGACCGGTGCGATGTCACCCTTTTGAAGGTGCTTTATGAATTCGTTGTATCTCATGAGCCATATAACTATAAACTAAGAAGATAAATCTTTTCGACAAAAATAGCAAGAAAAAATTCGTAAAAAAAAAGGCTTTGATCTCTCAAAGCCTTTTTCATAAATAGTATGTAAACTCTCTCTTATTGGCCTAAAGGCAGTAGAAATCCACCCCAAATCGCCAGATCAGGAGCACCGTCATCGAGACCGATTCCCAGAGCGGCTCTCAGATGATTGTTGCCCATCAGATAATCGACTCCACCGCTGAGCATCATATAATCGAATTCCGTCTTCATGACGAATTCACCAACGATGTTCATCTGATCGTTCATCGGATAGATAGCGCCGGCACCCAGCATGAAGAATGACTCATGTTTGGTCTCGCCTTCGGTCTCTGTAATTTCAAATGTGATCGGATCAATCTCAAAATCGCCAGGCTCTTCGTACTCATAAAATCCCAGTCCGGCGTTTGCAGTGATGGTCATGCCGTTGTCCAGGGGATGACGAACCGCGCCAAAGGCACCGTAATTCAGGTTGCCCTGGCCGACTTTCTCTTCACCGATGGGGGCTGTCACATAAGCGCCAACCGACACCTTGGTGTCTTCTGGCATCAGATTGTATTTACCGACAACCATCAGATCAGACAGACCGGATTCGCCATCACCCTCTTCAGGGCTGAAACTGACGAAATCCAGACCAAGCGTCACATCGATCTGCGGATTGATCTGGTATGCGCCCTTGGCGCCAACATTGAAATTACTTCCATACTCATAATCGTTATAGTTCAGTCCAGCCTCCGCAAAGGTATTCGGCGTAATTACAGCGTCGTAATAGAAGCTTTGAAACAGGCGGACATTGTCCATACCGTTCTGAGCATTGACAGCTCCAACAGTAAGCAGGCTCAACAGAGCGAATGTAAAAAGAATTTTAAAACGCATAATTATGTTCCTCCATATTAATTAGTTTGTGAAATTGATAAATTATCAATTGCGCAAAATATAAATAATTTTCAATTCATAGTCAAGCGATTTTTTCCATTCAATTTTTTCTTGCATTTCTGACTAATTTTAATAAATTACTATACTTGGACACTAAATTACTTGCAAATATGAACGAAATGTTATTTATTGTGAAGAATTACAATCATTTAAAACCAATAAATCACTCTTTTTACTCAGGATAATCGATGGACAGCCTCCTGACATGGGAAAAAAGACTCTGGTCACAGGGCATCACTCTATTCGCAGGAATCGATGAAGCGGGACGCGGACCGATCGCCGGCCCCGTCGTCGCCGCCGCAGTGATCTTTCCAAAAGAGACTTACATCCCAGGTGTAAAGGATTCAAAAATTTTGTCTCCTGCTGCTCGCGCAAAGCTTTACCCGATCATAAAACAACATGCGCTGGCTCACTCCATCGGCGTTGTCGATGAGTGCGAAATCGATGAGCTCAATATACTGCAGGCCACCTATCGCGCTATGAAGAAGGCAGTGAAAAGTTTGCGCGTATCGCCGCAGCATATTCTCGTGGATGGCAACCGAGCGATTCCCGGGCTCCATATCGACCAGACAACAATCGTTGGCGGGGACAACCGGAGCTTCACTATCGCTGCTGCGTCCATTCTGGCCAAAGTAACGAGAGATGCCATGATGGTGAAATTTCATGAGCAGTATCCGGTTTACGGATTTGAGAAGCACAAAGGATATCCAACACGACAGCACATCGAGGCGATCAGGATCCACGGATTTTGTCCGATACACAGAAGATCATTTCATGTCAGGGCGCTGGAAGAGTTTCCGGTCACGGATAGTTAGCATATCCGAAGCCAGTCAACCTGCAACAGGAAATATTATGGCAGAAAAGAATAATTTCAAACAGAAAATTGGCAATGAGGGTGAAAACATCGCCGCACGATATCTCGAGTCCAGGGGATACACGATCCTCGACAGGAACTTCAGGGCTGGTCGCGGTGAGATCGACATCATCGTGAAAAAGGGCGTTGTTCTGGTATTCGTCGAAGTGAAGACGAAAAAGCACGGTGACTTTGGTGATCCGGTCTACTGGGTAACCAAGAACAAGCAGCGGCAGATCGGAAGGATTGCCAAAGCCTATTTGCAGCAGCGATCAATCGAGGATATGGACATACGTTTCGATGTGATCACCCTGGACTGGAGAGAAGGCGCTTATCAACTTGATCATATTGAAAACGCATTCTGGCTCTGATTGAGGAGATCACAGATGGAATCAATCCCGGTTTTAAAAACGAAACGTCTTGTGCTGAGGCCATTTTCCAACAGCGATGCCGAAAGTGTGCGCCGGCTTGCGGGCGACTTCGACATCGCATCGACCACTCTGTTCATCCCCCATCCGTACGAAAAGGGTATGGCCGAGCAGTGGATCAGCAGACATCAGTACGAATTTGAGAATGCAATCTCGTTGACACTGGCGATTGCATTGATCAACAAAAACACCCTCATCGGCGCCATCGCACTCTCTAACTTTCGCAACAGAGACAATAACGCGTCCCTGGGGTACTGGATCGGTAAAACGCACTGGAATCACGGGTACTGTACCGAGGCATCCCGGCGGATGCTTCAATACGGTTTTGAGGCCCTTGGACTGAATCGCATTTACGCACATCACTTCAAACGGAACCCGGCATCGGGAAAGGTGATGCAAAACCTGGGTATGATCTGGGAGGGATGCATGCGGCAACACGTGAGAAAATGGGATCAATACGAGGATCTGGAATGCTATGGCATTTTGAAAACCGAATTCGATACGAATGAATTGTCTTGACATGATGTCCAATAATTGCTATATTATAAGCTTATAAAAAATTGACATATTCGTAACATAATAACAACTCATAGATGAATGGCACATGAAAAAACTCATACTCACCATATCACTGTTCGTGCTTAGCAACACTCTACCGGTCCACGGTGTGGAGATCATGCCTCTTGCTGAGGTAAAACCGGGGATGACGGGATATGCCAGCACGGTGTTCAGCGGAGATTCTGTCGAAAATTTCGATATCGAAGTGCTGGATATCATTCACAATCTATCGCCTCAAAATGATGCGATCCTGATCAGGCTTGTTGGTCCGAAGGTCGAAAAAACCGGTGTCGTGAGCGGAATGAGCGGAAGTCCGGTTTACATAGACGACAAGCTTGTGGGAGCGCTCGCATACTCTTTCGGCAGCTTTCAGAAGGATCCCATTGCCGGCGTGACGCCCATCGAACAGATGATGAAGATCAGCACAATGGAAAAACACAGGACAATGGAGTTGTCCGCAAACGGGAGTGGCAATCAAAGATTGATGCAGCTGGCGCTCACCGGTGATTACGACAGTCCCTTTGCGCTTCTGACTGATGCCGGTGTCTTACCCGTCTCCGAATCCCCGAATGCAAATGATTTGCGCCCGATGTTACTTCCGTTGAACTTTGCAGGATTCGATGCCGATGTGATCGCTCAACATGCACCTGAATTCCGCGGTATGGGATTCTTCTGCGTTCAGGGAGGGATGAGCGCGGGAAGCACCTCCACCGTTTCAGAAATGAGACTAAATCCCGGCGACGCAGTTTCAGGTGTGATCGTCTCCGGCGACTTGAGTATCAGCGGCACCGGCACGGTGACATTTGTCGACGGTGACAATGTATATGCTTTTGGTCACCCATTTTTCAATAACGGTCCCGTAAGCATGCCCATGGCAAGAGCGCGCATTCTCACAACGCTGTCAAGCTTTCAGCATTCGCGAAAATTTTCCTCGACCGGGGACATCATCGGTACGGTACTTCAGGACCGTCCATCAGGCATTATGGGCGTCATCGGTAAAGAGGCGCCGGTATTCCCAGTGCGCATCGAATATTCGTCTCCCATCGAAGCAGGCAGAATTTACAACTACACCATTGCCGGCGATAAAAGTCTCAGTGATTTCACCAGTATTTTCCTGTGGCTCACAATATTGACCACGCTTGAAACGGCACGGTTTTCCACCGGCGACTACAGTATGAATATGAATGCCGTTATACATCTTAAAAACGGTGAAGAGGTCTCAATAGATAATTTCTATACCAGCGCCAGTTTCGGTGAACAGGAGGGTGGTGGCAAAGATATCATGGCCGCTGCCACAGATGTCGCCATGAGGATGATCGCCCTGCTATCCAATGAATTCAAGTATCCTGACATCGAAAGCCTGGAACTCAAGTTCCATGCGACACCGGGCAGAAAGAATCTCACCATTGAAAAAATATGGTACGACAAAACAGAAATACAATGCGGCGACGACATCAACGTCAGCATTCAGGTACGGGAATATCAAAAAGAGCCTTTTGTGATCAAACGCAATATCAAAATCCCGGAACACCTTGCAAGATCAAGGCTGGCATTGGCCGTGGGAAGCGGTCAATTCATTCAACAAGTCGAGAGGAATATCAATCCAAACAAGTTCAGGCCCAACAGCTACGATGAGTTGATCGCATTGCTCAACGAGGTAAAAAGGAATGATGCGATTTACATTCAGCTGATTGCGCTGGAAAAAGGGGCGTACATCAACGGGCAGGAACTCAGCGACCTTCCCCCATCAATTCTGAATATCTACAAGTCGCCCAAGATGAAAGGGGATAATATAAAAATAAGTCGTACGGTACTCAGGGAAGATACGATCCCGATGGAATTCCGTGTGTTTGGTGGAAAGACGATCTCACTTCCGGTCAGGAAGTATAAATCTCTATAACAAGGAGTACTGATGAATAGATATATCATACTGATTGTATTTTTACTTACACAGGCAAATCTCCATGCGGCATCCCCGGAGATTAAGAAATATCGTTCGCGTTCTGATTTCGAAAAGGGAGAAAGCCATGGTATCTCCATCACAGCGGATGGCAAACTGATGCTCTCCCCTGCCCTTTCCATCGTCAGTGAAACGAACGAAGAGGCTGTGTGGGATATTGTCGCTTCACCCTCCGGCACCATCTTTTTCAGCGCCGGCAGCGAGGGAAAGATATATCAGGCATCTTCAGACAAAAAAGCGACATTGTTTACAACGCTGAATGAAATACAGGTACACGCGCTCGCATTGGACAGAACAGGTCATCTGTACGCCGCATCGTCACCCGATGGCAAGGTCTATAAAATATCATCGAATGGGAATACCACTCTCTTTTTCGATCCTCCGGATTATTACATCTGGGATCTGGCATTCGATTCGAAGAACAATCTTTTCGTGGCAGCCGGCGACAGCGGCGTGATATACCGTGTTCAACCGAATGGATCATCCTCACTCTTCTACACCACCGATGATAAACATGTACGCACACTTGCCATCGATTCAAATGGTAACGTCATCGCCGGTACATCGGGAAAGGGATATATCTACAAGATCAGTCCTTCCGGCGACGCATTCGTCATCTATGATGCCGATCTGGAAGAGATCGAAAAAATACAGGTCAGCCCATCCGGAATTATTTACGCAGCCGCGCTGAGCGAACGCAAGATGATGCCGCAACCGGAACAACGACAAGACTCCAAAGAGTCTGACGAGAGTGAACAGAGTAATAGTCCTCAGGTAATGGATAACGGAACAATCATCATTGGAGAGATAACGATAGAAGCGCCAAGGCCGGCCGCGTCTGTTGGTGCTGCATCGCATACCGCCATATTTAAGATACAACCCAATGGCATCGTGCGAAACATCTGGGATTTTTACAATGAACCCGTGCAGACGATAGCGTTGTGTAAAGACGGCACACTGCTCGTCGGCACCGGTAGCAGCGGCAAGCTTGTCAGGATATCTTCGGATGATAAAAAAACGATCCTGCTGAATGTGGATGAGTCGCAAATTACGTCATTCAGTACACTTGAAAATGGCAAAATACTTGTGGGTACAGCCAATATGGCGAAGATATACCGGCTCGAATCGCAGCTGAACAGAGAAGGCTCCTATCTTTCACCTGTTTTCGACAGCTACATTCAATCAAAATGGGGTACATTGAGGTGGTCAACAGAGAACAGTTCCAAGGGTGATATAAAATTTTTCACCCGTACAGGAAATACCGAAGAGCCAGGAAGGACATGGAGTGAGTGGTCGTCGGCATACTCGAGTCACGAGGGAGAACCGATAGAAAGCCCTGAATCCAGATTCATCCAGTGGCGTCTCGATATCGGCTCCGGTGACAGCAAAACATCCGTAGTCGCCAAAGAGGTCGATTTGTCTTATCTGCAGATCAATCTGCCACCTCAGATCATGGATATCACTCTATATCCCCAGGGAGAATATATTCAAAACAATTCCGGGGACCGATCGGGTATGAGCGACGAAATTGTCCTCAGTTCAGGCGTGTCGAAGCAGAACTCCAATCAGCGGAGCAAATACTACAGTAATAAATTGCGTCGAAAGGGATACAGATCCGTGAGCTGGCAGGCTATCGACGACAATGATGACGAGCTTAAATACCATCTCTACTACCGCGGCATGAATGAGGTACACTGGAGAACGCTTGCCAGGGATCTCCATACCAGCAAATACGCATGGGACACCGAACGACTGCCGGACGGCACGTATTATCTCAAAATCATCGCAACGGATTCACTCTCGAATCCACATCATCTTGCCTATTCAGATTTTAAAAAGAGCGAACCGTTTGACATTGATAATTCAGGACCTGTGGTTGATAAAATCAAAACGCGACTGTCGGGCACCAAACTGACGATCTCCTTCACGGTATCGGATCTTTATAACATTGTCGATGAGGTAACATATGCGCTCGATGGAGAAGACTGGAAAACGATCTATCCTGAGGACAGTATCAACGACTCAAAGACAGAACGATTTAATATAGAAACAGAGATCAAGAAAACAGGTGGCGCACACTCCATCGTCATTAAAGCTCTGGACAGCGTCGATAATATTGGCTTTGGTAAATCTCATTTCAAGGAATAGCAATGGTCGACACCTCCTTCTGGGATCAAATCCTGACGACAGTAGACAGACATCAAAACTTTATTATTACAACGCATATTAATCCGGATGGTGATGCAATCGGCTCGGAGATCGCGATCTCCGAGTTCCTGAAATCCCGTGATAAAACGGTATATATGATCAACATTTCTGACACACCGGAAAATTACAGATTTCTCGATGAATCGAACGAGATTATTGTTTATAATTCCGCTGAATCAGAGCAACAGCAACTGATCGCCGAAGCAGATGTCTTCATCTTCGTGGACATCAGCGACTGGCACCGCTTAAGAGAATTGGGCCAGGCAGTACAGCCGATTTCAGCGTACAAGATATGTATCGACCATCACCATTGCGAAGGTCCATTTTCCGACCTCGATGTAATCTATGAGGAGGCATCGTCCACAGGGGAGTTGATTTACGATTTTCTGACGTATGCAGGTCATGAATTCACGCTGAAAATCGCCAAAGCGCTCTATACGTGCATACTCACGGATACGGGATCATTTCGTTTTTCGAACACAACGGCGCGAACGCATTATATTGCCTCTCAACTCTTCGCCTATGGTTTTGACGCGAGAACGATTTACCAGGAGGTGTACGAACGTAACACCCAGAGTAAGATCATTCTCATGGGGAAAGCATTAAGCCACTTGAAATTCGAATGCAATGACAAGCTCGCCTGGTTCGTGATCAGCAGTGAGATGTTCCAGGAATCAGGTGCGGACAAATGGGATACGGAGGGATTTCCTGAGATCCCCCGAACCATCGATGGCGTTGAAGTCAGTCTGATGTTCACAGAAATGGAAGCAGGAAAGACGAAAGTCAGCATCAGATCAAAGGGGCAAATAGTGATCAATAGTGTCGCGAAAAAACTTGGCGGGGGAGGTCACGATTTTGCAGCCGGCGCAGTGGTTGAAAAACCGCTGGATGAAACCATTGAAATCGCCCTGAAACACATCAAAGAGGTTGTCTGCGACAAGTAATCAGCCGGTGATCACTCTACGAGGAGTGAAAGATCCAGTGCCCTCGCGGAATGTGTCAGACCTCCGATTGAAATGTAATCCACGCCTGTATCTGCATACTTTTTGATATTATCGAGAGTGATGCCTCCGGATATTTCCAGTTTAATGCCTTTATTCACGATAGCAACGGCTTCCTTTACCTGCTCTGTCGTCATATTATCCAGCATGATCCGGTCGACTTCCAGATGCAGTGCCTCCTTGACCTCATCCAGATTCCGCGTTTCAACTTCGATTTTCAAATCTATCCTGTTGCGCTTGTTATACTCTCTGGCAAGCGTCACCGCATTTGTAATCCCGCCGGCCGCCGCAATATGATTCTCCTTGATGAGAAACATATCGTACAAACCCGAGCGATGATTGGTCCCTCCGCCGCTTCGAACAGCGTACTTTTCAAGCGAACGGATGCCGGGCGTGGTCTTGCGCGTATCCATAATCTTTACGCCCGTGCCATTCGTCTGCTTCACGAATTCTGACGTCATCGTCGCGATGCCACTCAGCCGGCACAGATAATTCAAGGCAATCCGCTCACCGATAAGAATACTTCTCATGGCACCCCGCATCCTGATGACATCCTGCCCGGGGACAACTGCCGAGCCATCGTCGATGAGCACATCGACGTCCAGGGTCGAATCCACAATACTGTATACCTTTTCGACCACAAAACAGCCGGCGATGATGCCGGGCGCTTTGGCATAGATTTTCGCGCTGCCCCTGGAGGATTCGGAGATGGTAGCCAGTGAGGTGACATCACCCCGAGACCCAAGATCCTCTTGCAGGGCGTTGGTGATCAGTTCTGTCAGATTTTGCATCATATTACATACTCTCGATTTCTTCAATTTTTGCCTGCGCGCCTTTTCCAAACGGACTGGCAATCCCCTGTTCCCTGACGATCTTGCTGAATACGTTCCTCGCGCTGAGCATCTCACCCAGTTTCATATAGGCCAGTCCGGCCTTGAACTGCGCAGTGACTGCCCAGTTCAGTTTGGTAGGTTTCGATATATAACGTACCTTCAGAAATTCAGAAATTGCCCTGTCGTAATCACCTTTCTCCATGTAGGAATCCGCTATCCAGTACTGGATCCGCGGCTCGTCCTCCCTTCCCGCCTCATGCTTCAGCTGAGAAAGATATTCAATTGCACGGTCATATTCACGAAGTTGATAATAGATGGTGCCGATCTGTATTCGCACTTCGAACGTATTTTCAGAGACAGGGAATTTTTCGATGAACTCTCGCGAGAGTAGCAGCGCACGGTCCCATAGATGCGTCTCCACATAGCATCTGATCAGCGCGTGCATGCCTTGCATGAGATGAGAATCACTGATCGTCGGATGTTCTATGGCGTTCCTGTATGCCAGCATCGCACTCTCCACCTGCCTGGCCTTCACGTAATAGAACTCTCCAAGTGCCAGATAGACTTCGGGGATCACATCACTACCGGCGTACTTTTCCGGCATATCTGTCAAAATTTCCAGCGCTTCCTCATCGCGGTTCAGGATCATATACAACTTGCCGAGCGCGAGTTCTGCCTCGGCGCCATATTTGTTCTCCTTGAATCGTGATTTCGCCGATTTATAAACCTTCTCAGCCTCTTTGAAATTTTTCCTTCTGGTAAAGTAGTCGCCACGGGACAATTCGATCTGCCCGAGATACATCTCGACATCATCGTACATCTTTTCAAATCGCTTTCTCTCCTTGTCTCCATCCTGAATGCGGTCCATCATGTAAAGGCATTTGATCGCCTGCATATGCGGATAGCGCATTTCCAGGACATCGGCACCACCGACACTGATTGCCTCCAGATACTTGTCCCTGGCACGTGCATACGCCTCGTTCTCATAAAGCATGTCGCCGGAGAGAATCAACGACTCAAGATATCGGCTGCTTTTGGGGTGTTCATCGAGCAGGCGCGTTAGATAGCTCAGCGCGAGTTCCTTTTCATAGGGGCTACCGTTGCTTAGATACGATGCAAGCTGAAAAAGCGCTTCGGATGTATTGGGTGAATCCGGATATGTTCTCAAGTGCTCCTGAAAAAGCGCTATGGAGCTGCTGCGATCTCCTGTCTCGCGATGATATTGCGCCAGACGAAAAAGCGATTCATCCTCCCGAAAGGTCTGATGTATATCCTCTGATTTACATCCTTCATCCATCAACTTCTGAAAATACAAAATCCCTTCATCAATTCGGTTCGTCTGCAAAAAGAGCTCTCCGACTCTTGCTCTGGCGCTGTCAGAATAAGAGCTGTAAAAATGATCGATTGTCAGGCGGTCCAGATTCTCGAGCGCCTGGTCATGAGACCCAGCCTCGATGTCCAGCAGGGCCAGCTTATATTTCGCCTGCGGTATATAGCTGCCCGTCGCGTATTCGGAGATATAACGCTCCAGCAGAGATCGCGCTCTCGACGCATCGTTCAGTTTCACGTATACATTTGCTTTCGCGTAAAGCGCCGGACCGCTAAACCGGCTGCTGCTGAAATCGGAAAGAATCTTGTCCGTGAGTGTAGTGACTCTCATACTATCCACAGGATTCTGACTGGCGGCAGAGATCGCTAACCGGTACAGCGCTTCATCGGCACAGGATCCAGCGGGATATGCATCTAAATATCGCTGCAAGAGTGAATCGAACGCTTCGACATGTTCGAGTTCATTCACCGGCATCATGGTCTCGATCTGTATCAGTCGATAGGCTGCATCGTCCGCAAATCCATCACCGGCATCGTCATCCACGGCGCCCTGGAAATAGAATCGCGCGCTGTCCAGGTATGCGATTTCGCTTGCATCATTGCTGCCTGCCAAACGGTAGAAGGATTCTCCGAGATGATACTGAATGATGCTCTTCGAGATCTCCGCCGTCTGTGATCTCAATGTTTTCCGAAACAATCTGGCGGCATTCTCATAATCCTTCAGATCATTGAAATATGTCATGGCCAGCTGAAAGTAATGTGCCGGCGATTCGATGACATTGGACAGCAATCCCGCCAGTTTGGACATCGTTTCATTCCGTGCCGGCAGAGCATATTTTTCCAGATGATC
Source organism: Candidatus Zhuqueibacterota bacterium (assembly GCA_036351795.1). Lineage (GTDB taxonomy): Bacteria > Zhuqueibacterota > Zhuqueibacteria > Thermofontimicrobiales > Thiofontviventaceae > JAZBPW01. Next base: position 16,858 of record JAZBPW010000170.1, read on the forward strand.
GATCCGCTGCAACGCCTGTTCATGAAGCGGCGCTCCCGGATAGACAGCGAGATACGTACGGTATTCGCGGATCGACTGTTCTGCCTCCCCCTTCATCTCATAGCAGCGTCCGATGGCATATTGGGCGTCATCCACGAACCGGCTCGTTGGAAACTGCTGGACATAATCGAAATAGAGACGCAGGGCACGGTCAGGATCTGATCGCACAGTTTCATATATTTCGGCGATTTTGAAGCGAGCCACATGCTGACATGGATCGTGCGGATATTTGTTGCCAAAATCGACGAGATATCTCAACGCGTTATCATCGTCATTCAATTTGAGATGCACGCGCGCAAGGGCAAGATGGAGAGGCCCGCACAAGTCGCCACATCTGTCTGTCATGCGACCGAACGTTTCGGCTGCGCCGCGATAATCCTCTGTCTTCTCTTTGCATAGACCTGTCCTGTACCCGATCTCCGGATCCAGCGTATCGGACAGTGCCACATATTTATCCAGCGACTGACTGTACTGACCGGTCTGGAAATAGTTATCCGCCATCATTCTGGTCGCCAGAGAATCATTCTGAATTTCAGAAAGATACTGGTTTGATTTATCGAACAAGCCCCGGTTTTGATATAACGTTCCAAGCCTGAGATTTACCTTGTTCGAGATCTCTTTATCAGAGGCATAGGTTGCGCTCATGGACGTCAGGATCGCTTCACTTTCATCGAGACGCCCCAATCGCTCTACGATATCCGATTGAATGAGCAGCGCCTCGGCCCGAATGCTGCCTTGACGCGTCACCGAGAGTATCTTGTCGATCTCTATGAGCGCTCGCTGCATGTCATCCCGTGCACTCAGTAACTCAACGAGCTCCAGACGCATCTCCAGCGCATATTTGCTGCCCGGAAAAGTATTGATGTAAGTTGTGATATTTTCGACAGCTGCTCCGTAATCTCCGGAGAGTACGAACATACGTGCCGCCTCCACCATCGACTCTTCGACCAACTGACTTTTCGGATACAACACCTTCATCTGCTGGAACGCATGTGCCGCACGCAGGTGATCTTTTTGTGCTTTAAAACATTCTGCGATCTTGAAATGGACAGCATCGATATCCCCGGCATCAGGATACTGTAATGTGAGATAGATGTACTCTTTACGCGCGTTCTCATAGTCCTCAATCTTAAAATAGGCGTCCCCGGCCATCTTAAGCGCTTCCGGTGCCTTGGGACTTTCCGGATACTCGACCGCGAACTCATGAAATTGCCTGGCAGCGACATCATACATTTCATCCATGTAGAGCCGTTGGGCATATAGAAAGTCAGCACCCGCACCTGTCGTTTGCGCATTCACTTGCGGGATCCAAAATAGCAAGATGAATGCGGTTATCTTTATTCTCATTGTTACAATATCTCCAATCGTGCATATTTCAAAACAATTTTCTTTTCACCCACATCTTCAAAAATGATCGTGGCTTTTTGATTTTCACCATCCCCTTCGAGTTCCCGGACAACACCTTTTCCGAATTGTGGATGTTTGATGAATGCACCACGTCTTAGTTTCTTTTCCATCCGCTTGGGGCGCGGTGATCGCGTCGCCGGTTGCGACACAACTCTGCTGCTGCGAGCCATTCTTACGGGATGATCCAGTCTGCCATCAGAGTCGATCAGGTCTTCCCGTATCTCGTCTATGAAACGAGAGCGCTTGCCGATGAACGTCTCACCATAACGCATGCGATGCATTGCATAGGATACGTAAAGCTTTTCCATGGCACGGGTTGCCCCCACGTAAAACAGACGCCGCTCCTCTTCCAGTTCATCCGGATCAAGGCTGTTTCTGGACAAAGGCATGAGCCCCTCTTCGAGACCTGCGATATAGACGACCGGGAATTCAAGTCCCTTGGCAGCATGGAGCGTCATCAATGTCACCGCATTGGCCTTGTCATTCCAGTTATCAATGTCAGTGAGCAACGAGACATCCTCGAGGAAATGTGCCAGTGACTCATCTTCGGCGCCATCAGCGAATTGCTTTATTTGCGTGAGCAGCTCCATGATATTCTCTCGTCTGCTCAGCGATTCCTCAGTCCCCTCCTCCTTCAGCATAACAAGTACGCCCAACTCTTCAACCAGGGAAGATGCGAGTTCGAAAGCCGAAAACTCATCCTTCAGTTTGATATATTTTGATATCATATTGTAAAATTTGGCTACCTTGTTCCTGATACCGGAGCTGATACTGTCAATTTCCTGAACGTTTTTGATCCCATCCATGAAAGGGATGTTGTTGTGCAAACAATATTCATCGATCTTGCCGATGCTGGTATTCCCGATTCCCCGCAAAGGATAATTGATAATGCGCTTCAGACTGATACTGTCCTGTGGATTGCACACCACACGGAGATACGCCAGAACATCCTTGATCTCCTTTCGTTCGAAGAAGCGCGTGCCGCCAACGATGATATAGGCAATACCACTCAGCCGGAGTCCATCTTCGAGGGCACGAGACTGTGCATTCGTGCGATATAGTATGGCGAAATCGGAAAAATTTCGCTTATGCCTCTGGAATTCATCCTGCATGCTTGCTACGATCCGGAATGCCTCTTCGTCGCCGGAGGAACTCTCCAATAGCGAAACGAGCTCACCCGCCTCCTCCTTTGTCCAAAGTTCCTTCTCCATCCTCGAAACATTGTTGGCGATGACCGAATTGGCAACTGCGAGGATATTACCGGTGGATCTGTAATTCTGCTCCAGCCTGAATACTTTACAATCCGGAAAATCTTTTTCAAAATTAAGAATATTCTTGATATTCGCACCCCGCCACCGGTAAATAGACTGGTCATCATCGCCCACCACGGAGAGATTGCGATGCGTTGCCGAGAGCAGGCGAAGCAGAATATACTGGGGATAGTTGGTGTCCTGATATTCATCGACAAGGATATACTGCCAGCGATTCTGATAATATTCCAGCGTCTGCGGAAATGAGTGAAACAGCTCGATAGGCATGATGAGAAGATCATCGAAATCCATGGCATTGTTCTGCTTGAGATAGCGTTGATACTCCGGATAGATCAAGGCAACATGCTCGTCGAACGCGTTCACAACCGACTCGGAGAACTCCTCCGGCGTGATGAATTTGCTCTTCAATTGACCGATTTTCCATCGCACGGAACGTGATGTCATTTTCTCTGCATCGATTTTCAGATCATTCTGTACCGTTTTTATCAAATTGATCTGATCACTCTCATCGTAAATGGCAAAATTGGATTTGAACCCGAGTTTTTCACCTTCGCTTCTCAACATTCTCGCAAAGCATGAATGAAACGTACTGCACCAGAGAAAACCGGATTGCTTTTTGACGAGCTGCCCTATACGATTTTTCATTTCGCCGGCAGCCTTGTTTGTGAAAGTCAGTGCCAGAATGGATGCCGGATGCACGCGTTCTCTTTCGATCAGATAAGCGATTTTATGCGTAAGGACACGGGTCTTGCCACTCCCGGCACCAGCTAAAATCAGACTGGGCCCGTCGGTATATGCAACCGCATCTTTCTGTACAGGATTCAATCCCCGGAGGATGGATAGTTTTTCATCACTTGCGCTTTTTGACATAGACCTCTCTTCGATGACGATCGAAATCTCTTTTCGCCCGTAAATGTTGGTTCAGTGTTCTGCTGAATGTATGTCCCCCGTCTCCACGTGCGACAAAATAGAGATAGGGCGTGTCCGCCGGATCAATTGCCGCAATGATCGATTTAATGCCCGGATTATTGACAGGGCCGGGTGGCAAACCGGCATACATATAAGTATTGTAGGGTGAATCCAGTCTCAAATCCCGGTTCAACAGTCTTCTCGGACCGTCGGGAATAATGAATTGTATCGTCGGGTCTGCCTGAAGCAGCATGCCTTTCACCAGTCTGTTATGGTAAACAGATGAAATGGTTCGCCGCTCATCATCCAGGATCGCCTCTCCCTCGATGATGGATGCCAGAGTCACGATCTGGTGTACATCCCATCCTTTCTGTCGTGCCACCGATTTGAGCGAATCCGTGAAATTTCGATTAAATTCTCTCACCAGTCTTTTAATCACAGATCGGGCGCTGATCCCCCAGTTAAGATGGTACGTATCCGGATAGAGATAGCCTTCGAGGGAATTGGATTCGATGCCCGACTCCTGCAGCAGTTTTTCGTCCTGGAGCAGTGACACAAATTCAGTCGAATCGATATCAAGCTGCTTCTGCAACAGAGATGCAATCTGTTTCGATGTGTACCCTTCGGGGATCACGATCTTTTCATCTGAAACGCTGCCTTCAATTAACTTCTTCATGACCTTGTAATTTGAGAGCCCGGGCTGGAAATCGTACTGGCCGGCCTTCAACTTGTTGGCAGCGCGAAAAATTTTGACGGTCAGGACGAAATCATGCACGTTTCTGATCACACCTTTTTCATCCAGCAATTTCGCGATTTCACCAAGCGATGAACCACTGTTCACGCGTACTGTCACAGGATTTTCCGCGTTGGTGATTTCGTGCGGTAAAATACTCTTTTCAGCGAGGTAGAATCCCCCTGCAAGAATGATGATCACGGCCACGATAAACAGGACGTTCACTATTTTCTTTTTCGCTTTTTCCATAATCAATATCCGGCTGCGCTCCCCTCCCATCGTGGATCGGCTCCTCCGCTTAGCACATTATTACCAGGATTGTTCTTGATGGCGTGCACCTCTGCCGCTTTTCCTCTTTCGTGAAGCCTGTGCCCCATGGATTCAAGCGTGGCTCTTGTCGCTTCTGTCAAGGCTCCGGGCTCATAATCGATGTGATCCGGCAGCCATTGATGGTGAATTCTCGGTGAGGCGACAGCCTCGTCGGCGTTCATATCAAAGTCGATCACATTCAAAATTGTCTGTAGAACAGATGTTATGATCAACGGCCCGCCCATGGCGCCCAGAGTAAGCACCACTTCGCCGTCCCTTGTCACGATTGTCGGTGACATGGATGAGAGCATTCGCTTTCCCGGTTCGATGGCATTGGCATCGTACATCACCAATCCGAACGTATTCGGATGGCCGGGTTTAAGCGTGAAGTCGTTCATCTCGTTGTTCATCAGGAATCCGGCGCCGTCGATCACCACTTTTGACCCGAACCCGGTATTCAGCGTTGTTGTGACAGCCACAGTCATTCTGTTCTCATCGACGATCGAGTAATGCGTGGTATGGTCTCCTTCAATATATTGATCGAGGCCCGGAGATATTTCGGTCGATGGTGTCGCTCGTTGGATATCGATTCCCTCACGGATGTGGTCCGTATAGCGTTTGTCTATCAATTGCGCTGTCGGAACATCCACGTAGTCCGAGTCGCCCAGATAGGCGGCACGGTCCGCGTAAACGCGTCTCATCGTCTCGACCAGCAGATGAACATAATCGGCAGAATAGTAGCCGTGGCTCCGAATGGGAAATCCTTCCAGCACATTGAGCATCTGGATGAGTGCAATCCCCCCAGAACTCGGCAAGCCCATGCACAAAATCTCATGCCCCCTGTAAGTCCCATGAACGCAAGGACGCTCGACAGCTTGATATTCGGCCAGGTCGTTTTGGGAGATCAGACCACCGTTTCGCTCCATATCGGCTGCGATCATCTCCGCAATATCGCCATGGTAAAAGGCATCCGGCCCCTCCGCAGCAATCATCTCCAGAGCTCGTGCCAGATCCGGCTGACGAATGATGTCACCCTCTTCATAGCAGGTGCCGTCGGGCTTCATGAAACTGCGCACCGAGGCGGGATAATCAGCAAATTCTCCCCTCAATCTTTTCAGATCTCTGCTCATTTCAGCACTGACGCGGAATCCGTGCTTCGCGCAGGCTATCGCCGGCGCCATGACTTCATCCAGTGCCATGCTGCCAAATTTTTCAAGCGCCATATTCAATCCAGCCACCGTGCCGGGAACACCGGATGCAAGGTAGCCCTTCAGGCTCTTCTCTTCGATGACATGGCCGTTTTCATCGAGGTACATATCACGATGCGCCCCCAGAGGTGCCTTCTCCCTGAAATCAATGCTGCTCGTGCTTCCATCAGGTAGCCGGATCACCATGAATCCACCTCCACCGATATTGCCGGCAGTCGGGAATACGACCGCAAGCGCGAAACCGGTGGCGACTGCCGCGTCAACGGCATTCCCTCCGCTCTTGAGTATTTTCAATCCGACTTCAGTGGCAAGATCGTAGGACGTCACCACCATACCATGTGGCCCGGCTGCGCCCTTGTGGCCGGCGCCACATGGTACGGTAAAGATGAGTACAAGGACGAAGAACAGAATAAATCTATTTCGAATTACGCTGCTGTTCATTTTTACAGACTTTTTCCTCAATATGATGTCATTTCATCGCCCATGAGCATGGAGACAGATATCAACACGGATGTGCTGATCACGCGGCCGGACAACGTACGACTAATATATAAACTCACGCGGATAAAATCAACTGAAATCTATTTTGTATTGATCCGCGTGCAATCATAAAATCAACTTTGTCAATAGCAGGGATATCATGTAGCTATGGCTCAGAGTTAACCGAGGCAAAAAGATCATAAGAGGAATTGATTAATCCATTTTCGGTCTATCGACAAGTCGTACGCGAATATCAATTCTTTTGTTTTCCAACTCGACGAGTCCAAATTCATCCCGATAGTCACTGAATATCAATCCATCAGAGGTTTTTTCCAGCATCGTGAGATAGGAATCCAGATTTTCGATGAGATTATTGAATGCCGCAGCCCCCGATACAGAGTCCGGGTAGTCTATGATGAGCCTGGTGTATGTATCGTCTGATTCGGGCTGGCAGTAGTCTGCGAGCACACCAAACACAGAACCGCCCAGCATGAATATATCGCCATCTCCGAAAGTGTAAACTGGCTGAAGCGCGTACGGCCCCCGCACGATCATTTCAGAATTTGGCACTCTGTCTGCCGCCGGAAGTGCGGACAATAGTGTTGTCTCTACCGCATCTGGAACGTTTCCGGCGACCTGATTAACCAGTCTGCGCATGGCATTGTAATTATCCACGTCGCCGCTCAGGTTATTCACAATGATGAAATAATTTCCTTTGACTGCCATGATCTGCTGAGCAACCGATGAATTTCTCGCTGCAACCAGTGAATCCGGCGTCTCATCTCCACGCTTCATCAAATAGATGCCCAGCGCCGATTCAGGCGATTCCATAGTGTATAGTTCAAGCACCAGCTCCCTGCTCTGATGCCGATATTCCTGCAGATCCAGCCTTTCGAAGCCGAACTCATAGAATAGTTCAGCGCCGCCATTGATATAGCCGTACAGGTCGTTTTTAATGTAACTTTGTTCGGGGCCGGACTTTAACCAGCCGCGCTGAAATTGATCGTCTGGAAATATAATCTGGTCACCGGCATTTCCGTATGACGGCAAACAGCAGAGTAAAATGAGTAAAGCGAAATATTTATTCATATATGATGCTCGCTCAACCGATAAGAGCTTTATTAAATTCACAACTGTTTAGTGGCAATCAGCCCAATAGCACGTGCTCGATCTTTTCCGGATCGGCGATGCCAAGCCCCAATTTCTCCGCGTATCTGAGATATTCTGTATACATGGGGTGTTCGTTCACTCTGACCTTCATCTCGATCCGTTTCTTTACCATAAGTCTGTGACTGATCATGTCGAGTGCGAATGGATCGGTCGCCAGAAACAGACGGTTGTAATCATAAGTGAATTTAGCATTCGGCATGGGTCCACCATCGTACTGCGCGATGAGCGCATCGTTAATGTTGAGCACCAGCTTGTCCCGGATTGCCGGAAATGCCAGCACTTCGGTGCATACATTGAAAAAGAGCGGGCGATGCAATCTGCCGGTATTGCATACTGCGCCATACCCAAGATTCTTTGTCGCCATGGAGATCCCGTTTCCCGTATTCTTGAAAACCGGGACATTGATGATTTTCGTCAATGTCTGTGTGATCAGCTTTCCGAAATATGATTTCGTGCCATTGAAAACGTGCTGATTCAAATAGGCCTCATCTTTTGGGCCCTCGACATCCGCCCAGTAGTACGCCTCTTCATCGAAATTCTCCACGCTGATGTGATCCCCATTCGGAGTCCGCCATTTGCTGTTATCCTCAGATTTTCCCTCTGCGGCAGCCTCATCCATGGTTTGCAGCCCCTGGATCCGAATTCCGGGGAATCGTTCAGACGTAAATCCCGCGTCTCTCAGCATATAGTCGAAGCGATCCCAGATAACGATATTCTTTTTCTGCATGCCGTTTTGAGTCAACCACTTTATGATTGCATCGACAACTTCGAGTCTCGTGCTGATGATCCCGGCGCCCACAGGATTCACCTTGATGCCCACGACATCCTCTGTATCGAATAAGAGACTGAAACTCTTGCTGCTGCTCATGCCCGTCAGCCCTTCCAATCCGCTGTAAAACATCGATTCGGTCACTTCAGCAACAGGCGACTTATCAAGAATGGCGTTTTCGTTGAATACCTCAACGACCCTTCCGGGAAATGGTCCCGGCAGGGAATGCGCCTTTTTGGGCACGTTGAGCGCCTCTTCGACATTTGTCTCAGGTCGCGATTTTTCCGCCTTTTTCGCTTCATCGGCCCACGCGGCCGGCGTTCCGAGCACCATGCCGGTGCCAACAGCACCGCTCATTTTGAGAAAATGGCGACGGCTCATATCGAACATTGACCGGATGGATTGATATTTTTTGACATCCATGGTATGACCCCTTTTTAAAATGAACGGCACGTTTATTATATGATTATTCAAGCGGCCTCGACCGCACGCACATATCCTCATTGAACGCCTTCATGAGATACGTTCAAACATCTTTCTTCGCTCGCCAAAATGCTTGATCGTCGCATCGAGCCCCATCTTGCTGCCACGACTCTTTCGACCCTCTTCATGGTTTGCCGATGGATCGAGCGAGCTCGAGGGCTGGTCTTTTGTCACGATCAGATCCCGGTCCGCCTGAAATCGCGTCGCAACCGCCCATTCGACTTGATGCATATCGTGAACATTGATATCTTCATCGACGACGACACAATGTTTCAGAGATTTGTGCGCCCGGAATGCAGCCTCCAGCGCTTTCCTCCCGTCCGCAGCTTTCTCCTTTCTGATCTGTACGACGGCATGGAGCCAGGCAGAGCCACCTTCCGTTACCGACGCATCGAGACAATGGCAATGTTCATTCACTTCCGCATAAATGTCCAGTTCCTTCGGCATCCCCATGAGGATGCGATGTTCGGCCTTGCCCGGTATCAGTGCGTGGTAGATCGGATTTTCCCTGAAAGCGATTCGAAGTATCTCGATAACCGGCTGCTGCCTTACTTTGTCCCATGTACCTGTGATATCAACGAAAGGTCCCTCCTGCGACATCCGCCTCGTAAACCGTCCCTCGAGCACGATCTCTGTATCTGCCGGAACCTGTACGTCGATAAACTTGCATTTCGCCAGCGTGATATCGTCCAACCGCGCGGCAAGATGCATTTCATCTATTTGATCCGCGGGTGAACAGGCGCCGGCCAGAAGTACAGCTGGAGAGGCACCGATGCATATTGCGACCTCAGCCTCGCCATTACAACGTTGCAGCGCCTGATGCATCCCCCTGTTCTCCACCACTCGCACAGTCCCCTCTTTGTCACTGGTGACCATCATTCGATGATACGATAAATTTCTTCCATATTCAGGATCATTGACAATCCAGACAGCCGATGTGATGTAGGGGCCGCCATCTCCACTGTAATGCGTCAGCACAGGTATCGCACTCAAATCCACATTGCCCAATGCCTCCTCCCCATAGATCTTGTCGGTTTCATTCAACACCCTGTGGTCTGAACTCAGTTTGTCCGATAAGTGTTTCAGAAAATTGTCGAGTGGTATGGAAAGATCCTTTGCATAGGCTTTTCGATCAGCAAAGAGATTGGCGGCAACACTCATGCCGCTGACATCTTTCAAGAGGATCGGATTCGGCTCCGCGGCAATAATCCTCTGCGACGCGTCCAAACGTGCGTCAAGGCTATCGTCTGAAACGATCAGGTCTTTTCTGGATGCGAGGCAGCTTCGAAAATCCATAATTCACTCCGTTACGCTTCGGTGCGATCCGACCATCGTGGATACAGGTCGTTCGGCAAGTTGAGAAGGTCCAGTATTTTTCCGACAAAAAAGTTCGTCACATCCGCGATGGTCTCAGGATTTGTGTAATAGGCTGTCATTGGCGGAAGAATCAGCGCGCCGGCTCTTTTCATTGTCAGCATATTTGAAAGCGCAGTCTCGGAGAGCGGAGTTTCGCGCGGGACGAGGATGAGCTTCGAGCCTGTTCGCAGCGCATTTTCTGCGCATCGCGCGATCAGAGATTCTGAATATCCGGTTGTAATGGCTGCAAGTGATTTCATAGAACATGGTACAACGACCATGGCATCGAATACAAATGAACTGCTGTTCAGCGGCGAGTCTGGATCCCTCTCCTGGTAGTATTGGATTCCCCCGGTCTTTGTGAATTGCTCTCCCATTTCATGCCGGATCACCCCTTCCGCATGATGCGATATCATGGCACGGAGATCGCAATTCCTGGTTTTCAATTCTTCAAGCAGGCGGAACGCGATCACAACACCGGAAGCGCCGGTAATGCCAACCACCACACGCATGTCAGGAAGCTCCGCCTGAATTCGAAATATAGCACTGCGTTGCGCCACAATTTAAAAGTTCACGTTTGATTTTTTCAGCGATCTCCGCATTCGGGGCCAGCGCCAGCATGCATCCGCCTTTTCCGGCACCGCACAACTTTGCGCCTGACGCACCGGCGCGACGTGCAGCCATGATCAGATTATCCAGTGCTTCGCAGGAGACACCGATCTCATCGAGCATCAACTGGTTCTGATTCATCAGTGTTCCCAGCAGTTCTACATCACCATTTTTCAATGCACCCATTCCGTCCAACGCGATCTTCCCGATGCAGGAGAAAAGCATTGTAAATCTTTGAAAATTCTCGTTATATCGAATTGACACCTCTTCTACGACGCTTCCCGTGCTCTTCACGACACCGGTATCACCGATGACAAAATGAAACCGTGGCGATGTAAATGTTTCCGGCTCTTTCTGCCTCACGAATTTCACCGGCTTTTCCATGGCAATCACAGTATTATCGATACCGCTCGGTGTGCCATGATGAAATTTCTCCAGCTGGTAGGAATATTTCAGCAGTCTGTTCGTATCCAGATTCAAACCGATGAATCCGAAAACCGCCCTGATCAACGCGACGCTGATTGCAGCGCTGCTTCCCAAGCCTCTGGCAATGGGGATATGAGACCACAACCTCAGCTGCCAGCCATGAGCCGGTAATTTGAACTCCAAATCGTCCTGAATTTCCGCCAGGGCGTTGATAATCGATTGAATCTCTGCCGGCGCGGTTCCATCCAAGATGGAGTACTGAATGCCGAAATCATCTGCAATAATGACAGGTGTTTCCAGCTGCTGATTTTCAATGATCTCGCAGTAGGCACGCAGGTCAGAGACCGGCAGAGCAATGGCTGGCTGGCCATAGACGACGGCATGTTCTCCAAACAGAATGATTTTTGCAGATGCCGATTCTATTGATCTTTTCAAGACGACTTATTTTCCTGTTCCTCACTCTCTTTGATCAAGAGATGTTTGAGAATCTGTTTCGCACGGTCATAACGCACGCGACCTTCGTGCGCCATCTGATTTGCCACGCGAATGGCCATTTCGCCCAGTGCACCGGCGAAAACAGCGACGTTTCTGGCATGCAACATCATGTGTCCCTTTTGAATGCCCTCCGTAGCCAGCGTCCATATTGCTGCGAAATTCTGTATCAAACCGGCAGCCGCTACCACCTGACCCAGTTCAGTACCGGACTCGACATTCATCAGTTTGAGCAGAATCTTCACTCCCGGGTGAATTGCGGTGACACCACCCACAATCCCAACCGCCATCGGGATCTCCATTTCGCCGATCAACCTGCCCTGATCATCGCGATAGTACTTGCTGATGGACCTGTATTGACCATCTCTTGCGGCATAGGCATGAACACCGGCTTCTACCGCACGCCAATCGTTTCCTGTCGCAATCAAAACGCCGTCGATTCCATTCATCACTCCCTTGTTATGCGTGGCAGCACGATGCGGATCCTCTTCCGCGAAATGATATGCCTTGATCAACCTCTCTGCAGCCTGTTCTCCGGTGTAGCCGGCTCTTGCAATACAATCCACATTGTCGAGAACGAACTTCACTTTCACCAGACGCTGGTCGGACAAATTCGTCACGATCTGACATATCGTATCTCCCTCTGCGATCTCCCCGACAATAGGACCGAGAGCTTCCGCCATCGTATTCACGACATTAGCGCCCATGGCATCACGCGTATCGACTTTGAGATGCAGGATGATCATTGTGCCGCTCTTCGTCTTCAGCAATCGTCCTTCAATATCTACTGCCCCACCACCAAGCTCGAGAAGCGTCGGATCCTGCTGGTTTGCCAGACTGAGCAGTTCTGCTTTCTTTGCCATGATCTTCTTCAATCCCTTTTTCGGATCTGGGGAATCGACGATCTGTATCTGACTCATCATGACCGGCTTGGTGCTTTCGGCAGTCAAGCTTCCGTTCGCCCGTATCAATCGTGCGGCGTTGCTTGCGGCAGCGACAACAGAGGACTCTTCAATGGCCATTGGAACAATGTAGTCTTTCTCATTCAACTTGAAATTCACCGCCAGCCCAATCGGCAATCCGAAAATACCAATGGCATTCTCGATCATCACATCGGCGAGCTCAGGCGTCAACGTTTCCCTTTTCAGCATCCACTTCTCATTCGTAGACAGGCTGTACCATTGGTCCAGCTTATCGATCCGCTCAGAGAGATCCAGCTTATAGAATCCCGGGAATCGGGATGATTTACCATTCACACTAATTTCATCGATTTTCTTCTTTTCGTCAACGTTTTCAGACATTTGATATCCTGATTTTTTTACAATATTTTTAATATAATAAAGCGTAATTCCGTTTTGAAAATTACGGCAACTAAAATATAAAAAATAAGATATAAAAGCAAGGGAATATTTCAGGCTACCGGACGACGGTCATTCTGCGTGTATCTTTGAATCCTCTGGTGGATAGATGATAGAAGTAAATGCCACTCACGACGGGTACGCCCTCATCGTCAAAACCATCCCAACTGACGCTGTAAGAGCCCGGAGATTTGTTATCATTTACGAGCGTCCGTATTCTTCTCCCCAAAAGATTGAAGATTTCAACCACTACATGTGTCTCCACAGGTATCTGATATTTAAAAATTGTGTGCGCGTTAAACGGATTGGGATAGTTCGGGTATAACCCATATTTTTCCGGGCTCGACACATTCACCGAAATGTCTGCCAGTACTCTGCTGGTTCCATCGATGGTGATCACCTCGAGTCGATATTGATAGGCCACACTTCGAGTCACATCAGGGTCATCAAAAAAATAGCTTCGCTCTCCCTCAATTATCATTTCATTCAATTTTTCATATTGCGCGCTTTCGGCCTCACGACGATAGATATTATAGCCGCGAACAAGGTATTCGTGTTCAGCTTCCCAGCTCAGAACAATCGATCCGCTTATGTCCTCATTCGCTGTAAAATAGACGAGTTCTGTGTTACTCGGGATCAGATAAAATCTCATGCCGGACTTTGAAAAGTCAGATGCTGCGCTGTCTTTGTCAAGGATTTTGACCCGCCAGTAATAATCCTGTCCAACGATGAGGTCGTCGAAACAATTGAGATCTGCAAGTCGGAGTGTGGTGTCCGCGTAACAGGAGTCACTGCATATCACTGTGCCGAATGAAGTGTCTGCAGCGACCTGCACCAAATAATTGTATGATGCATTTCCCGAATCTGATTTCCAGATGAATTTTTCATCGCGTGCGAGACCCTGGTCCATGGGGAACATCGGTATCGGCGCAGACAGATAAAATCGCACTGAATCATCACTATCCTGCTGTTCTGTAATTACTGGTTGCATCACCCATCTATGGGACGACACTGTCGTATCAAACAAAGTACTTCGCAGGATAACATCAACAGTATCCTCAGAGCCAATGGAAATATATCGAAAGAGGCTGTCCAGAGCATCTGTTATTTGTTGACCATTCACATACCACTCGAAAGTCACCGAATCAGTCGTGCTGGCTCGCAGCAGGAGTGAATCACCGGGCTGCAGCGTCAGGTCTGCTTCAGGGGTAAAGAGATATTCGTACGCCGGCCCGACCTCCACCACAGGCGCGTCCACCGCGATGATCCATTGCCTCACAGCAACGGTATCCAATGGACTCCTGAGCAGCAGCACACTCACCGTATCCGCGCCAACCCGGGCGCTGTCGGCGCGGTAAAGATAAACGCTGTCATTCAGTTCATCGTACCAGATTCCGTTCACATACCACTCGAAAGTCACCGAGTCAGTCGTGCTGGCTCGCAGCAGGAGTGAATCACCGGGCTGCAGCGTCAGGTCTGCTTCAGGGGTAAAGAGATATTCGAACGCCGGCTCGATGGCCGCCACAGGCGCGTCCACCGTGATGATCCATTGCCTCACAGCAACGGTATCCAATGGACTCCTGAGCAGCAGCACACTCACCGTATCCGGGCCAATCCGGGCGCTGTCGGCGCGGTAAAGATAGACGCTGTCACTCAGTTCATCGTATAGGATATCATTGAGATACCAGCGGAATATGGTTGAATCGATCCCTGAGTAGACTGAAAGGAGCATTGAATCGCCTGAGACGATACTGATTTCTGATTGAATTGAACTTTGAGGGGGTATCACCGTCGGAGGTTGGGCATCGCTCTTTTCGGCCTTTTTCTGCACAGGATCATTGTTCAGATATTGAAAGAATCCATCGACCGTCATCGGCCGGGTTGAGTCCTGGCTTGAAATCGATGAATACAAGACACCCAGCATCAGGTCTATGTCGAATTGATCGTAATCATAAGGAGAGGCTTGCGAAAGCGCAGGGTATAATGGGATGAGAAAGAGACAAGCCGCTGTTACTACGATCAAGTTGAAGGAAATTTTAGTCTGAGGCACACATTTCACACAATATTTCCCCGAAGAATGACAATTTTGAGCGTGTAACGCTTAGATACTCTAAATTATTGTACGAATATTGAAAAAGATAAGTTTCCGGTTTATCGTGAAAAAGAGGGCTGCGAGCGCATGGCTCACAGCCCGTCTCAGTGTTGAATAATATTTCAACCAACCCGATCTAATAGAGAAGCACCATTTTTCGTGTTCTGACATAGTCGGAAGTTTCGAGTCTGTAAAAATACATGCCACTGCTGACACGGTTCCCAGCATCGTTTGTCGCATTCCACATGATCTGATAGGAGCCAGCTGCGTGACTATGATTCACAAGCGTTCTCACTTCATGGCCAAGTTGATTGTAAATTTTCATGACCACATGCGATGTCCTGGAGATATCGTAACGAATGAGTGTACGTGGATTGAATGGATTGGGATAATTCTGATGCAGAGCGAAGCGGTCCGGTAGTAATTCGTGACCTGCTTCCTCCACACCGATCCCGGTATTCACGATGAAAGTCGTAATGCATTCATCTCTGAGACCGTTCCTGTCCAATGCTCTGAATATCACCGTCTCACTCCCGGTCCAGCTGCTGTCCGGGTGCGAGATCATCAGGATCCTTCCCGGTATCAGGTCGAACACCAGTTTGCTATTTCCGATCCATGACCATGTGATCACACTATCTGCGTCGTCCGGATCAAAAACATATTCATCGAGATAGATGGGCGCAAATTCCTCGTTCTGAAAGATCTCCTGATCTTCGATCTGCGTTACTTCAGGCCAATCATTCAGAGGCAGCACTGTAAGAGATACACTTGTCGTATCCTTGAGCCCTTCTGGATCGGCGACGATAAAAGCGATACTATCCGTACCGGCCCATTCGGAGTCGATGACTGCAAACGTGGCGATATTATCCATGATGTCTATCGCGAAAAATTCGGCATCGTAATAAGTCCATGTCATTGCAGAATCGGGGTGGTCGGGATCGGCGACAAAATCATCCAGAAGAACATTGGAAAATGTCTCGTTCTCCAGACGGGTCTGTGGTGGAAGCTGAGCCGCCACCGGCGCCTCATTGACATCGTTGATGGAGAACAGTACCGTATCGCTGTCAGTTTCGCCACCGGGATCTGTCACCATGAAAACAATGGATTCCGAGCCCGTCCACTCAGGGAACGCGGGCGTCACCGTGGCAACGCGACTCGTATCGATGTCGACGATGAGGTCCAGCATTCCGGAAACCGCCCAGATGAGAGTGCTGTCCGGATTATCCGGATCCGCGACAAACGCATCCAGATAGATCGGTGAAAAATTCTCTTTCTCGTTGATGATCTGATCGAAAATGTCGCTGATCACAGGCGGCTGATTGTTGATCAGGACGAGCGCTGTATCCGTATCCACGCCACCATCTTTATCCATCACCTGCATGATTACCAGATGCGAATCTCCGGAGGCGTATGCCATGGTCTGCACATTCTGGCCATACGATTCAAAAATACCGTCATTGTCCACGTCCCATGAATATTCAAGACTGTCAAAAACACCGGGATCGGATGCATTTCCAAAGAGATCGATGGGGACATACCAGTCGCCCGAATATGGCCCTCCCGCATCCGCTTCAGGGGGAACATTCATCACGACCACAGGTACGGTTGCTGTGTCTGCCTCGTTCTCCACATCGAATA
Source organism: Candidatus Zhuqueibacterota bacterium (assembly GCA_036351795.1). Classification (GTDB taxonomy): domain Bacteria; phylum Zhuqueibacterota; class Zhuqueibacteria; order Thermofontimicrobiales; family Thiofontviventaceae; genus JAZBPW01. The sequence goes on from JAZBPW010000170.1 coordinate 33,607, forward strand.
CTGTCACTTTGGCCTGTCCCGAAAAGTCGTCCTGGTAGACGAATGCATTCAACGGCACATCCGTCGTGTCATCGACAATACCGTCATTCTCAAAATCCCACTGGTAAGCGGTGATAACGCCATCCGGATCATAGGATCCACTGGCATCGAAATTCACCGCCACGCCCTCCTCCGATGTGTCGGGTTCGACCAGCTGCGCCACTGGTGGATCGTTCGGCGTCAAATCCAGATATCTGAGCGCCACACCATCATTGGTCGGAAAAACGGCGGAGAAGTCCCCGCGAAACGCGCGAACGATGTGCTTGTTACGCGCAATTGCATCGTCCCAGCCATCTGCCAGAAATTGGGGATCCCCCCAACTGTTACCTCCATCCTCGGAGAGTCGGGCGTAGAGCGGGCCATCAAACTTTGTTGTATACGCAATCACCACCAGATCACCGTTGTCATTCGCTGCCACTGAGCCGATACCCACCGGCATCTCACCATATTCCGGATCCGCCAATTCGTACTCATCGGTCACGCGAACATCAGCGACCGTGATGCCATTTTCGATGCGGTGATATCGTACTGACGGTTCGTATTTGCGCTGTGTCTCCCTGTGTGATCCGTAACAGACATGCGTGTTGCCGAGCGCATCCACGAAAAGATCCGGAGAACCATTTTCACCCTGTTTCGCGATCGCATGCAAATCCCCCCGATAGGTCAGAGAGTCCCTGGGCGCTTTCGAACGCCAGTAGTATACCGGGCCACCCTTTTCCGGATAACCAAGATCTCCGGTCACCAGATCCAGTATATTGTCCGGCGAGATGTCGATCTCCAGTCTTTCATCGCCCCTGATTCTGATGATATCATCCTGCTCGAAAATGATCTCTCCATCTTTTAATATGTAATAATTGACGTGCCCCAGATTATTCTCCGTGTCATCAATAAATCCGTGTGCAAAATGTACGAAATCATCACTGTCGACTGCGATCCTCACGCAATACCCACGATATACTCTGGACGCGATCTCTTTCGGAGTCGACCAGCTGTTCGTCTCACGTTTCTGCATGTAGGTGTATAAAACATCGTACTTGTTATTCTGCCTGTAATCTCTGAACCCGACATGTGGCATGCCCTTGCTGTCGACGGCGACAGTCGGCCCGAATCGAAGCATGCCCTCTTCCTTCTCTGTCCCGGGCACGATCAGCGAGTCAATCACATTTCCCCGCTTGTCCGCTTTTACATAGAGCACGCCTTTATTGTCGACGATGGTTACCAGATGCAGATCACCGGTAACCGGATCCACACACAAGTCCGGATTCGTACCCGGGGCAAGGAATATCGTATCCGACCACTCCTGCGCCTCCAGTTGCGTAAACGACAGTAAAACGAAGCAAATTAACAATGCCAATCGGAAATTTTTCATCTCTTTCTCCTTCATCCATTTCACCCATTCCATATTTGATTTAACGCCATTAACATTTCTATTTCTACATACAAAAATCATACCATAAATATCCAAAATGAAAAGGTTGTGAAATTCATGACACGATTATGTCAGACCAGATGCAATTAAATGATGAAAGAATATTTAATTGACTTATTTTACTACAGTTATCAACTGACTTGTGTGATACCATTTGAAAATCTTCCAATTAACTGATTAAATATCGTCGACAATACATTGTTTTTACAATGTGTTATAATTTCTCCCAAATTCACAATTAATTACTTGACTGTACTGGTAAAATTTTATATATTGTCTGATTAAGCTTTTGAGAATGTATATGTTACAATGTTTCAGGGAGAGACAATAGAAATATGAAATTTAAGAACGTTTTATTGGGATTCATACTTGTTTTCTGTTTTTCGACGCGCGGGTACAGTTACACATTTGTACAAATTACGGATACGCATGTCAATAATGAAAGAACCCGGGATAATTTTCGCAATGTGATTGCTCATATACAAGCTTTGAATGAAAAACCAGATTTCATCATTAATACAGGCGACTTGACAGAATTCGGCAGTGCACGGGAATTCCGTCTGTATCGACAGATCGCTGATTCCGCGGAGATCAGGATGATCCATCTCCCGGGCAATCACGATACACGATGGTCAAATGTCGGTAAAAAACGCTACATCGAATTTCTCGGTCCACTCTATCATTCATTTGACCACAAAGGCATTCACTTTATCATTCTGGATAGCAGTCTGCTATTCCAGCAGTTCGGCCATATCTCCCAGGATCAGCTTCGCTGGCTTGAAAATGATTTGAAAAGAACCGGTCTGGAGATTCCAGTCGTCATCGCTCTCCATCATCCCATCATGCTCGACGAAACCTATATTGACAACGAAAGCGCTCTTTTTCAATTGATCAAAGACTACAATGTCATTCTCGTGATGACGGGGCATGGGCACCGAAATGAACACTGGAATATCAACGGCATCGATTTCGTGATGACCCAGGCTGTAAAATCGAAAAAACCAGTGTACCGTCTGTTTCATGTCGAGCAGGATGTGGCCATCTCTGTTTACGACATCGATATCAATGAATCGAAACGCCGGTTTGCATTCAGACGAAACATTCCCAGCCGCGCCAAAAGTTCGGTCATGCAGATTTTGTCTCCGCGCAAAAGCAGGGTCCACGACGCGAATCTGCCTATTCTCATCGGTTTAAAGAGAAGCGGTGAAGCGGAATTCAGTTTCGACAAGAAACACTGGCAAAAGCTTCAGGCAAACGGCATGAAGTATTATGAAAATCTGGACATATCATCGCTATCCGAGGGATATCACGATCTCTACATTCGCGTCACCCGCGACGACAGCACATGGATGGACGTGTGTGAATTCAATGTCGACAGGGGAAATTTCCAGATGATCTTCAGCCAACATACGGCCGGTGAAATTCAGGCATCACCAGTGATCACCGATAGCACCATTATCTTTGGATCAACCGATAGCGTTCTCTACAATATGAGTATCTCGGATGGTGCAAAGATTTGGACATTCTCGTCCGGGGGACCTATTGCCACCACTCCGGAAATAGCAAATGATACGCTGTTCTTTACGTCCGGAGACGGATACTGTTACGCGCTCGATGCCCGGTCAGGCCAACTACTTTGGAAGACACAGGCGGGGGAAGCAATCTTTTCATCGCCGATTTACTATCGAAAAATGATACTCTTCGGATCAAGCGATAGCTCACTTTATGCGCTAAACTCAAAAGATGGAAGTTTGAACTGGAAATATAAAACCGGCGGATTCATCAAGGCGCCCCCTGCCGTCAGTGACGGCGTCGTCACATTCGGCTCATGGGATGGGAAATTCTATTGTTTGTCAGTTGATAGCGGAGAGCTCATCTGGGAGCAGCGAATATCAGAGAGCATCTATTACTCGGCAGCTACATCTCATCCAATTATCGTTAAAGACAAGATCTTCGTCAGTTCACATGACCATACGGTGCACGCGTTCGATCTCCACTCCGGCGATATCTTATGGCAGCATCAGGAACAGGACAATCACAGACCGGGATATTCAAGCCCGGCCATCATTCGCGACAAAGTTATTTTCGGTTCGTTGAGCGGACACCTTTTCGCGCTGAATGAGGAAGATGGCAAGGAGATTTGGACCACAACATTGTCCAATCCTCTGTTCGATTCATCTCCTTATATAAATTACCCGAATGTTCTTGTGGGCTCCGTTGGCGGAGAGATATACTGTGTAAGCCTCTACAGCGGTGAAAAACAGTGGACGCACAATTTGAACAGCGGTTTTATCTTTTCATCACCTGTGGTCCACGATCAGGTCATCTACGTAGGTACGACAGAAGGATACTTTTACGCACTAAAGGTTCTATAAGATGAGCACATTCACCGAAAAAGCACCCGAGCAGGAACTGATCCTCATCCTCGATTTCGGTTCGCAATATACGCAGCTGATCGCAAGACGCATTCGTGAATTGGGCGTCTATTCGGAGATTCGATCATACAATACACCCCTGGAAGAGATCGTCCGGCTAAACCCGAAAGGCGTCGTCCTGTCCGGGGGGCCCTCATCAGTCTATGCCGGGAATGCACCTCTGATATCTCCTGACATTTTTAAATTATCCATACCGATACTCGGGATATGCTATGGTCTTCAATTGATCACGCACCTGCTGGGAGGCAAAGTCGGTAAAGCGGATCACCGGGAGTATGGCTATGCTGAACTGAACCGTCTCGCGGATGACGCGCTTTTTTCCGGTATCGATCCATCGACTGCCGTCTGGATGAGTCATGGCGACAAACTGACGGTTATGCCGGATGATTTCACGATTCTCGCCAGAACGAAGAATTCACCTTACTGTGTGATCAAACATCAGGAACTGCCAATCTATGGCATCCAGTTTCATCCGGAAGTCGCTCACACGAAACAGGGGAATATCTTCCTGAAAAACTTTATTTTCGATATATGTGCTTGTCATGGACTTTGGACATCCAGATCGTTTATCGAACACACTGTACAATCCATCAGGGAGCAAGTCGGTGATGAGAAGGTCCTTTGCGCCGTGTCGGGCGGTGTCGATTCATCCGTTGCCGCGCGTTTGATGTATAAAGCCATCGGCAAGCAACTCATCACGATCTTTGTGGACAATGGCCTGCTCCGTGAAAATGAGGGTGAAGAAGTCCGTGAAATGGCAAGAGCCCACTTCCCTGAGAACTTTCAATATGTGGACGCCGGGCCCCGTTTTCTCGAGAAACTCAGGGAGGTGACAGATCCGGAACGAAAACGCAAGATTATTGGCGAGACATTCATCCGAGTTTTTGAGGATGCGGCCAAGAAAGCGGGCGACATCAAATATCTTGTTCAGGGAACGCTCTATCCCGATGTCATCGAAAGCGTGTCCACAAAAGGACCTTCGGCAGTGATCAAGACACATCATAATGTGGGTGGATTACCCGAAGATATGGATCTGGAAATCATCGAACCTCTTCGAGAATTATTCAAGGATGAGGTACGCAATGTCGGAAAGGAACTGGGGCTTCCGGACCATGTGGTCGGTCGCCACCCCTTTCCAGGTCCGGGGCTCGCCGTCCGCTTGCTCGGCAATATCACGGAAGACCGCCTGCGGGTACTCAGGAAAGCGGACAAAATATTCATCGATGAATTGCACCGGACTGATCACTACAACCGCACATGGCAGGCTTTTGCCGTCCTGCTCCCGATAAATTCTGTCGGCGTCATGGGAGATGAGAGAACGTACGAGAATGTGATCGCCCTCAGGGCGGTGACAAGCCGGGATGCAATGACAGCGGATTGGGCCAAACTCCCCCATTCACTGCTGGATACCGTGGCAAATCGTATCACAAATGAAGTCAAGGGCGTGAACAGAGTTGTTTACGACATCAGCTCGAAACCGCCAAGTACAATTGAGTGGGAATAACTATCATGTGCGGAATTGTCGGATATATCGGTACGCAGAACGTCGTTCCAATCCTCATCGAAGGTCTGAAGAGACTGGAATACAGAGGATACGATTCAGCGGGGATCGCCGCAATCAGCGGGGATGATATCATCATCGAAAAACAAGCGGGCAAGATTTCCATGCTCGGGGAATCCATGAACCTTAAGCACATGAACGCCACGCTTGGCATCGGCCACACTCGCTGGGCGACTCACGGAGAACCGAATAAGGTCAATGCCCATCCTCACACAGACTGCAAGGGCGACATCACCATTATACACAACGGTATCATCGAAAATTACGCCACACTCAAAGAGGAATTGCGCAGAAAGGGACACCGTTTCGTCACACAGACCGACAGCGAAATTCTGGCGCATCTGATTGAAGAGCATTATCAAACCGGCGTTGATCTCGAGCAGGCCGTCAGGATGGCTTTGAACAATGTCGAAGGGACTTATGGAATTGCCGTGATCAGCGCCAGTGAACCGGACCTGCTGATCGGCGCCAGGAAAGGGAGCCCGCTCGTCATCGGTATCGGAGAGGATGAACATTTCCTGGCATCAGATGTCTGCGCAATCATCGACCATACCAAGACGGTCACCTACCTGGACGATAATGAAATGGTCATCATACGCCGAGGTGACATGACCATCAAGACCATCGGAGATGTCATTATCGAGAAGAAGGTTGAGGAAGTCGCATTCGATCTGGAGAAGATAGAAAAGAGCGGATACCCTCATTTCATGTTGAAAGAGATCATGGAACAACCTGAAACAGTTTTCGATTCCATGAGAGGACGACTTCTTGAAGAAGAGGGAACGGCTCGGCTGGGCGGTATTCAAGGCGAGCTGGAATCGCTTTTATACGCGCGAAGAGTCTTGCTGACAGCCTGCGGTACCTCCTGGCACGCCGGGCTCATCGGCGAATACATGATCGAAGAGTATGTGCGTATCCCTGTGGAGGTCGAATACGCGTCCGAATTCAGATACAGAGATCCCATCATCGACCGCGACACGGTCGTCATTGCCATTTCGCAATCCGGGGAGACCGCGGATACTCTGGCCGCGGTGCGTGAAGCGAAACGCAAGCGGGCGAAAGTCCTCGGAATCTGCAATGTGGTTGGCTCTTCCATCGCCAGAGAGACGGACGGTGGGGTGTATTTGCATGCAGGACCTGAAATTGGTGTCGCCTCTACCAAGGCGTTCACATCACAGGTTTCAGTGCTCTGTCTGATGACGCTGCTGCTTGGCAGAATGACCAGCATGTCGGCGAGCAAGGGCCGCGAAATTGCCCAGGAACTCAATGCAATCCCGGACAAGATCAGAGAAATACTGCGCTATCATGAAAAGATCAAAGAGATCGCTTCAATCTACGCAAACAGTCAGAATTTCCTTTATCTTGGCAGGGGCTACAATTTTCCTGTGGCGCTCGAGGGTGCACTGAAGATGAAAGAGATCTCCTATATTCATGCGGAAGGCTATCCTGCCGCGGAAATGAAACATGGACCGATTGCACTCATCGACCAGAATATGCCTGTGATTTTTATCGCTACCCGGGATTCGACGTACGATAAAATTATCAGCAATATTCAGGAAGTCCGTGCCAGAAACGGCAGGGTGATCGCGATCGCGACAGAGGGTGATAATGAAATATCCGCTTCTGCCGATCATGTGATATTTGTGCCGGAAACACTCGAATTTCTTACGCCGCTGCTCACGATCATTCCTTTGCAGCTGCTGGCATATTCCATTGCCGTTGAACGCGGTTGCGATGTCGATCAGCCCCGCAATCTTGCGAAAAGTGTAACAGTTGAATAAAAAGGTGCCTTATGAAGATCAAAATCTATTTCACTCTCATTATCCTGTCCATTTCACTTTCAGCAGCCTTCCCACAAGAGGATAACAGGACTGAATTACTGTTCAAAACCGGTATCCAGGAGTTCGAGTCGGGCAACTATATAAAGGCCGAAGAGATATTTTCCAGTCTCGTCGAAAATATGCCGGCGCACGCGCGCATTACCATTTCCCAACTGATGTGGGGAAAAACGCTCTATCAACTGGGGAATTACAGCAGCGCAATCAATGTGCTGGAGGAGATGGTCTCCAGGTATCCGGACAGCGATTACATCGATGACGCAAGATACACCCTGGGAAACTGCTACTACAGGCTGAAAAAATATAATTCATCTGTAAGAGAATTTCTGTGGCTCACCGATCATTCAAAGTCAAAGACTTTTCAGGAGAACGGCAGAAAACTAAGTCTTCAGATCATTGAGAGCAACCTCTCGATGAAAGAAATAGAAAGACTTCATGCGGAGATGAAGGGTGAATCCTCGAGCGCACTTCTCACGATAAAACTTGCACAGAGATTGGGACACAGCGGCAAAAAAGAAAAAGCGATTTCAATCTTGAATACGTTCACAAAAGAAAAGCCGAAAAATCCTTACAACACCATCATCCGCGAAGTCATCCGAAACCTTAAATCAGATCAGACTCAGGTCGACATCAAAGTGGGAGTCATTCTTCCGCTCTCCAGCCAGTTCACCGAACAGGCGGAGGGTGTGCTGGCCGGGATTCAATTCGCCCAAATGGAGTACAATGACAAGGCATCTCAAAAAATTGACTTGATCATTCAGGACACAGAGGGCAGCATCATGCGCTGCATCAAACTGACGCGAAACATGGTTCAGGACGATCGCGTCATCTCGATCATCGGGGAACTCGAAAGCGAAATCACCGCAAGTGTTGCGCCCATCGCGGACGTGCATGCAATCCCGGTGATACCACCACTGGCAGCTGAAAACGGGTTGGCCGCGCTGAGTGATTATATCTTTCAGGTCAATGGAGATCTGTCGCAGCGCGGCAGATATTTGGCAGAATACGCGGTCAAAGAGAAGGGACACAAGACTTTTGCCACACTCTCACCTGCCGACAATTACGGCAAGGAGATCACGGATGCATTCACAGAGACTGTTGACAGGCTGGGTGGTGAAATCGTCGCTCAAAAATGGTATTATGAAAACACACAGGATCTGGCACGGCAATTCGAAAGCATCCGCGAGCTTGGTTTCAAAAGGATGAACAAAGATTCATTGATAGAAGCCTATACCGAAGATATGACTGATTTCCAGAAAAGCCGGTTCAGAGAAGAAGTCATCCCTGTTACCTCCATTGATGGCATTTTCATGCCCGTCTATACGGAAGATATTCAGTATGTGATTCCACAATTTGCCTATGCCAATATAAGCGCACAGATATTCGGCGGTCAGTACTGGTATGAGATCGATGAGCTGAGGAAAAAGAATGTCGCTGCGCACGTCGAAGACATCATTTTTATCAGCGATTTTTATTTGGACGATTTTCGCTCCGACTTTCAGGCGTTCAAGACCAGATTCCGCAAGGCCATGGGCAAGACTCCCGGTGTCATGGCTTTGGCGGGCTATGACGCATTCAGCCTCATCGCTTCGGCAGTACGCAATAAAGCGATGACGCGCGAGGAAGTACGTGATTATCTCGATGATCTTGCCAATTTCAAGGCAAAGAGGGGTACCATCACATTCAGGAACAACGAACGCGTCAACTCCGGCCAACGAATCATCTCATTCAAGAACGGGCGTTTTCAACTCATGGAATGATAATGCTGCTGTGAGAAAAGTCCCGGAGAGAGATATGAAGTACCTCATCTTCGTTTTCGCCATTTTCATTCTCCTTTACTGTAAGAATGAACAGACCTCGGTGCATTCAAACGAGAATAGTCATCATCAGGACAGGATCCAGGTCGATCCGGGCAGAAGCCGGCCATTCGTGATCTCTGATAAGCGATCGGCCTTCTTTTTCGGCGAGACGGGCGCCCTGCGCTCGGATGGTCACATGGGTTTATACTCGAACGGCCACAAGTATCTCGACGACTATATTCTCGAGGTCGAAGGGAAAATACAATCGCGCGACACAGCGGATTCAATCAACGTCTACTTCAACTGTGTTGAACGCTGTTTCGAGGGTGATATCAGGGAGAGGATATCGCTGCTTGAAAATGAAAAAGGGACATGCCTCAGGATCCGCTATGATGCAATGAGTGAAAATAGAGTTGGATTTTCGCCACTGATCCCCGGGCCCGCCGATCGTGACAAATATGTGCTGCGTTGGGATGCCTCGAGTTCGATGATGGTCATTGCGCAAAAATCGGATCTGGCAATCCCCGACCTGACCTATCCGCCGTTTCTGGCGCTGAAATTTTCGGTTCCGACACGATTTCATGCGGATCATGTATCATCCGCGTCCTCATCACCTCCGGCATTTCATCCGGGACAGTTCACGTTCACGGCACAAAACGCAAGCATCGATATCATCACCGCCTGGACTGAAAATCAAATTCATGACAATGTCCGCTCGCTTGTAATCAACGGATCCCGATTGCAGAGAGCACAGAATTCTCGTATCGCAAAACTCATCGAAAAAACCTGTCTGCGAACCAATGACAGCTCTTTCGATAAGGCCTACCGCTGGGCACTGGTTGCCATGGATCAGCTCACTGTCGAACAGCATGTCCATGGAAGAAAGATCCAGGGTATTTTCGCCGGACTGCCATGGTTCAATAATTTCTGGGGAAGAGATACCTTTATTTCGCTACCAGGCGCCCTTCTGGTTACCGGTCGATTGGATGAGGCCAGGGAGGTACTGCGTTCATTCGCCGCATTTCAGAAGACTGATTCCACGGACTCCAATTACGGCCGCATCCCGAACCAGGCGACGACGACGGACATCATCTACAACACAGCGGATGGAACACCCTGGTTTGTCCGGGAACTGTGGGAATATTATCGTTACTCCGGAGATATCGAATTCATCAGGGCAATGTATCCTGTCGTGGTTCGCTCCATACAAGGTACATTAAAATATCATACAGACGCATATAACCTGCTGATCCATGGCGATGCCGACACATGGATGGACGCTAAGACAAACGAAGGCGCATGGTCGCCGCGCGGCAATCGTGCCATCGACATTCAGGCTTTATGGTATCAACAATTAATCGCTGGCGCGCACATCAGCCGGCTGCTCGGATTGGACGAACACTTTCGAAGCTGGGAACACATCTCGGCATCCCTGGTGCAGACGATCAAAGACAAATTCTGGAATAATGAAGAAAAAAGACTGGTTGACCACCTGAATCCGGATGACAGCCAGGACGACAAGATTCGACCGAACCAGATATTCGCCATCACGGTGCCTGAAAAACCGGTGCTGACTCCGGCCCGGGAGCGGCTTGTGCTTCACGACGTCATCAGCAGACTAACATATCGCTACGGCGTTGCTTCACTCTGGCAGCAGGATAATGATTTTCATCCTTATCATCAATATCCGGGCTTTTATCCCAAAGACGAAGCCTACCACAACGGCACTGTATGGTGCTGGCTGTCGGGACCGGTGATCACCAGCCTATGCAGGTACGGCTATGGAGAGCTCGCCGCAGAGTTGCTGAAATCCGGCGCGTTTCAGATCCTTGATTGGGGCGCTGCCGGTACGTATTCGGAGCTTCTGGATGCCATTCCCGCAGAGGGGCAGGAGATTCCCCGCATATCAGGCACTGTTTCCCAGGCATGGAGTCTCGCGGAGTATCTTCGAAATATTCATCAGGATATATTGGGCATCATGCCGGATGCCGAAGTAAAGCGCATCACCATCGCTCCGAGTTTGTCACAAGCATTGTCCTCTGCGCATTGCCGGGTCCCTTTTGTTGACGATGATCTCTTCCTGACGATGAAGCGAGGTGAAGACGCGTTCGCGCTGGAAATACGGCATGCAGGCGGCACAGCCTCCTGGACCATTGACTTCAAACTTCCGGCCACACCATCGTCACGCTATGTGATCACAAAGATCATTCAGCCCGGAGATACACTCGCGCTTAATCTCGATCTCAGCGGCGGGGCGCCACTGACCATCAATGGAAACGCGTCGGATTACATAATCGAGCGTTCGGAATTAAGTGATGACGAAAATCATGATCTCGAATTCGCAAAACCCGAATTGCACACGCACCTGAAAAGCATCCAGAGTCCTCCCTATCCGCTACTTGATGGCGCGACGGTCAAGATGCCTGATGCGGCAGCCATGGACATCGTAGATGAAACGGATCCTGAATTCGACGACGTCGGCCCTAACGGTCGATATACATATCCGGCGAACGCGAATTTTCAGGATGGGATACTGGATCTGACACGATTCGAAATGAAACACGATGCGGAACGGCACTATTTCACTCTGACGTTCAGAAATCTGGCACAGCCGGGCTGGCATCCTGAATACGGATTTCAACTCACTTTCGCTGCCATCGCCATCGATCAGGGAGGTGCCGGCGCATCACGCGCGGGCAGAAATGCGAACGTTTCCTATCCGGCGGGATTCACTCACGACAGGATAATCTACGCAGGCGGTGGTTTGCAGGTTGAGGATAGTTCCGGCAATATCCTGGCGGCATATATTCCCACTGATATTCGTTATCCACTTGGAGATGTGTCAACGCATCAGATATCCTTCGCGATCCCCGCGACGTATCTCGGGGAGGATCCTGATGACTGGAGATTCATCATACTTGCCGGCGCTCAGGATGATCACGGCGGCGCGGGTATCGGTGAATTCAGGGATGTGCTGAAAAGTGCCGGCGATTGGCACGGAGGTGGTGGTGAGCATGAGAGCGGGAATTGCAATGTCTATGATGAATTGCGGATTGGAGTAAACTGAGAATTTATATTATAGTCCTCTTTCATTGTTCACGACATGTCATCTCTTCTTCACATTCGACTCGTAGTTCTCTATCCAGTCCAGAACAGACACCTTCTCCACCAGCTGCCCGATCAGGTCGTAAGGGATTTGACTCGTTTTTTTAAATCGAATACAGCTCTTTCCCATATCCAGCCTTGTCTTTGAGTGCTTTGGATATTCCTTCCTGAACCATTCCAGAAGATCCGGCATGGCATAGATCCCCATGTGATAGAGTGCGATAAAATTTTTCTGCGACGCGATATTGATGAAAGGAAGCGGCAGATCCGGATCTACATGATAACCGGCAGGATAGAGGTTATGTGGTACGACGTATCCGATCATGCCGTAACTCATCATTTCTGAAAATCCATCCGGAAGATGATCCAGAATGGCCTTTCTGAGTCTATTGAACGGTTCCTTCCTCTCTTCGGGTAACTGATTCAAATAGTCTTTCACAGTCGTCGCATCATTATTCATATCCAATTCTCCTTAGTGTTGGCTGGATCCACATTTCCAATGCGATAATCAATTATAGGACAGGAAAGAGTTTATCCAGATCCCTGGGAAGCAGATAGTGGTATGAGAGCAATTCCCCGTCATGAA
>JAZBPW010000171.1:0-5956 GCA_036351795.1 Candidatus Zhuqueibacterota bacterium
AATATTCATCCGCCTCGCGAGAACAGTCGTCGCGACCCGTCCGCATTCACTCTGGATTTCGTATATCGTCTTCAGGTAATCTTCTATGGCTTCATTGATTTTCATGCCAAACATCTTTTTTTAGGTAAACCTAAATTTATGAATTTCCGCCCATTTTGTCAAGCAATTTTTCTGTCACACCACAATACTTCTTCCATTTTAGCATAGAATTCTATCCTAAGAACGAATGTGGAATTTTTCTGTGAAGTTGAATTGAGCGACTCGATGAACGAATCGCTCAATTGATACATTTTCAGAACCCGAATACTCTGGGAAGAAAGAGCGTCAACTCAGGGATATAGGTGATCAGGAAAAGCACGAGGATCATCACGAAATAGAACGGAAGCAGTGGTTTCACCACATCTGTTATCTTTGTATTACCGATACCGCAGCCCACAAACAGCACGCTGCCCACCGGCGGTGTGCACAATCCGATGCACAGATTCAACACGATGATGATGCCGAAATGCAACGGAGTGATACCGAGCTGCACCGCTACTGGCAGGAAAATCGGTGTAAAAATAAGTATCGCCGGTGTCATATCCATGAACGTACCGACGATCAACAGGATCAGATTGATGAGCAACAGTATGACAATCTTGCTGTCCGTCAAACCGATCAGCGCGGCACTGATGTTCTGAGGAATATTCTCATAGGAGAGTATCCAGGACATGGCCGTGGATGTGCCGATAAGCAGCATCACGATGGCTGTGGTTTCAACCGATTTCAGCAGAATCGAAGGCAGCTCCGACACCTTGACTTCGCGGTATATCAGGACCGAAAGAATTAACGAATAGATCACAGCCACTGCACTCGCTTCAGTCGCAGTGAAAAATCCCGCGATAATACCACCGATCACGATGACGACCAGGAGTAGACTCGGAATCGCATCGAGCAGCTTTTTCACGCCGAAGATAAAACCGACTCTCTCGCCGACCGGGTATTTTCGCATGATCGAAACGACAGCCGCAACCAGGATCAACCCGATGCCCAACAGAATACCCGGCGCGTACCCGGCGATGAAGAGCGCGGCAATGGATACGCCGCCGCTGGCAAGAGAGTAGACGATCAGCACATTGGACGGCGGGATGAGCAATCCTGTGGTCGAGCCTGTGACTGTTACCGCGGTATTGAAATTTTTATCATACCCCTCCTTGTTCATCGTCGGTATCATGAATCCGCCGATGGCCGATGTCGCCGCCACGGCAGATCCCGAGATCGCACCGAAGAACATGCTCGCCATGACGTTCACATACGCCAAGCCTCCCGGAAGCATGCCGACGATCACCTTGGCGAAATCGATGAGCCGTCTGGCGATGCCGCCCCTCCCCATCAGTTGCCCCGAGAGGATAAAGAAGGGTATGGCCAGCAGCGCAAAGCTGTTGATCCCTGTGGCCATTCGCTGGGCCACGGTTGTCACCGCCGGCACAGGGGCAATGGTAAACAGCATTGTCAAAATGGTTGCAATGCCGATGCTGAATGCAATGGGTACATTGATCGCCAACAGAATGACGAAACTCAGTAGCAGTACCAATACGGAAATATCCATAAATCAATCTCCCAAATGAAGGCTGTTCAAAATAGATCTCTAATTGCTAATCAACCGTCCGGATCACATGTTCCGTTGATTCCAAAGGTTTACTGCGTATTGTCTGAACGATAAAATGAATCGCGAAGTACATCACAAGCACGCCTGAAACGGGTATCACCAGATAGATATAGCCCATCTCTATCCCGAGGGCCGGTGACAACTGCCTGAGTGTGAATGTGATATTGACGAGTCTCATACCACCGATAACCATGACGATCAAGGCGAACAGCAGCACGATCACATTGATCAGGATATCGATGACCTGTTTTTTCAATCCCGTCAGTCGAAAGGTCACGATATCAATTCCCAGATGCGCTTTCGTGTAGTATGCGTAGCTGGCTCCCAGCAGCCCTATCCATATCAACAGAAAGCCGGCCAGCTCCTCTGTGAAACCACTGGGATTCTTCAATATAAATCTTGTGATCACCTGCCATGTCACGTCGATCACCATCACCGCCATTAGAATGGTCAATATAATGCCAAGTATACGGGCGATATCTTCTGTGAGTCTCTGCATTGTATTTTCTCCGGTGTTACATGCTTTGTATTTTCTGGATCAGTTCGTAAATTCTTGTCCCCCGATATGAATCGTGCATCTCCTGAACCGCGTCCCGGAATGGCGTTTTGTCCGGATAATATACAGTCACACCTGCTTTCTGAACCTCCCGCAACGCCTCATCCGAAGACTCTTTCCACAAAATCTTCTGATGCTCGACGGATTCATCCACAGCTTCCTGAAGCCATTGTTGCTCCTCCGGCGTGAGACTGTTCCAGACAACCGTGCTCATCAGCAGGATATCGGGAACGGCGGTATGTTCATCCAGGCTGTAATGTTTGCACACCTCATAGTGATGCGACAGGTAGAAACTCGGAGGATTATTCTCCGCCCCGTCCACGACGCCCTGCTGAAGCGCGGTGTACAACTCGCCCCATGGGATAGGCGTCGGCGAACCGCCAAGCGACTGGACCATTTTAAATGAGGTGAGACTCTTCATCACCCGGATCTTCATGCCATTGAGATCAGCAGGTGTTTGCACGGGTCTGTCCTTGGTGTAAAAACTCCGGCTTCCGGCATCGTAAAAGCACATGCCTCGCAGAAAAAACTTCTCCCCGGCGAGCAGCAGATCTTTTCCGATTTGACTTTTCAGAACCTTCCATCTGTGATCGTCATCGCGAAACACATAGGGGATGCCGAACAGTTTCATTTCCGGCACAAATGCTTCCAGGGGTGCGGTCGACACCTTGGTCATCGCCAGGCTGCCGATCTGCAGCAGCTCGATGAGATCCCGTTCCTGACCCAACTGACCGCTGGGGTAGATATCCACACGCATTTTCCCGCCTGATTTCTCGAATACCCTGTCAGCCATATAGACCATTCCCTTGTGAACAGGATGGCTGGTGTCCAGGACATGCGCCAGTTTGATCACTCGCACTTTTGTCTCGGACTCACACCCGGAGAGCAGGACTATGGCAATGAGCAATACTATTGATCTTTTCATTTCATTCCCTCGAATAATTCGCATCGACATATCGCGTCTCAACAAAGATTGAACTTCTGACTTTCATACGTCATCTCGCCAGCCAGCCACCGTCCACGGCAATGGTATAGCCCTGCAGATACGATGCTGCCTCGGATGCCAGGAAAACCGCGATGCCCTTCAGATCGTCTGGCTCGCCCCAACGACCGGCCGGAATGCGTTCCAAAATCGCTTTGTTTCTCGCAGGATCCGCCCGCAGCGGCGCTGTGTTGTCGGTCGCCATATAACCGGGCGCGATGGCATTCACATTGATGTTATGGGGTGCCAGTTCATTCGCCAGCAGACGCGTCAATCCCATCACAGCGCTCTTTGATGCAGTGTATGATGGCACCAGTATCCCGCCCTGAAACGAGAGCATGGAAGCGGTATTCACGATCTTCCCTCCTCTGCCATGCTCTACCATCACTTTTGCGGCTGCCTGGCTCAGGAAGAAGAGCGTTCGAAGATTGACGTCAATCACGTCGTCCCAGTCTTTTTCCGTAAATTCGGT
Source organism: Candidatus Zhuqueibacterota bacterium (assembly GCA_036351795.1). Lineage (GTDB taxonomy): Bacteria > Zhuqueibacterota > Zhuqueibacteria > Thermofontimicrobiales > Thiofontviventaceae > JAZBPW01. The sequence continues at coordinate 3,659 of JAZBPW010000171.1, forward strand.
GATCGGCGCTCTGCGAATGATGCCCGCGTTGTTGAAAAGGATATCAATGGTACCCATCTTGTCCACGGTTTCATCGATGATCCGCTTTACGCTCTCCTTCTTCGACAGATCCGCTGTCACTGAGATGCATCGCCTGCCGATCGCTTCAACATCTTTACGGGTGCCGGACATACCCAGAATATCTACCAGGGCGACGTCCGCACCCGCTTCCGCCAGTCCGATCGCGATGGCTTGCCCCAATCCTCTGGCCGCTCCTGTGACAACGGCAACTTTGCCATCCAGTTTGAATTTTTCTAAAATCATGTATACTCCGACTATTTGATATGTTCTATCTCCAGCCCATCCATATCTTCGAATGTCTGGTTCTCTCCCCCCATACCCCAGCAAAAGGTGTACGACCCCGTACCAACGCCGGAATGAATCGACCAGCTCGGCGAGATCACGGCCTGGCCGTTGGACACTACGATGTGACGCGTCTCGTCGGGCGTGCCCATCAGATGGAACACACGCGCGTCCTCCTCCAGATCGAAGTACATGTACACCTCCATCCGGCGCTCATGTGTGTGCGGAGGCATGGTGTTCCAGACGGACCCTGATTCCAGCACAGTGAATCCCATAACCACCTGACAGCTCTTTATTCCCCTCGGATGGATATATTTGAATATCGTTCGCTTGTTCGCAGCTTTCACAGAGCCAAGCTCCACTTTTTCGGCATCAGAAAGCTTCGCCTGCTGCGTGGGATAGTCATGATGCGCAGGAAAACTCAGCAGATAAAACGCCGCAGGATTTTTACCTTCTGCACTGCGGAAGATGATCTCTTTCGATCCTCTTCCAATATAGAGGCCTTCTTTATTATCCAATGTATAAGTCTCATTATCGACGTGTACTCCTCCCTGACCACCGATGTTAAGCACACCGATCTCGCGCCGCTCGCAAAAATAGTCTGTTGCCAATTCACGTGAACCGGTCAGCGGCAGTTCTTTTGAGACAGGCACTGCCGATCCGATGATCCCGCGGTCGACTTCCGCGTAGAGCATGTATATCTCATCCCGTGCGAAAAGTTTATCGACTAAAAATGATTCTCTCACTTGATCCGTTTTCATCCGCGGGAATCGAACGGGATCTGCCAGATAACGTACTTCCATTTTATCACCTTTCGATATGTATGTTCGATGGATCGTTCAATCGCAACACTGTCTCATTCAGATAATCGAGGAACATTGTCTCATTCTCTATACCCTGTGGTTCCAGCTGCCATGCGGCAAGGGAAAAATAGGACAATGATCCATCATCGGTCTTGAGAACGACCACATGACTCTGTTCATCCTCTGTCAATTCCATCACATCTTCATTCCGAAAAAGGATCGCCATGCCCAGCTTGTCATTTGCGAGACTTTGCACGCCATAGGTAGCCATATATCCCCATCCTTCGCCGGTTTCAGAACGGAACAGATTGGCATCTGGATGTTTTACAATACCGGTACATAGGTTTTCAGGAGTACCCTCAATTCGAATGTCGTGCCTCGTCATTCTGCTGCCGGCGAAAATGGACAGATCGGATTCAAGATCAAAGGCTTTCCCTCCAGCCTTCCATCCGAAATAGTGTGTGCGAATCATGGCAGCGACGGGCCCGTTTGCCACGATCCGGCAGATTATGCTGTCTGTTTCACTCACCCTGCGGGCGTTTCCGTGGTGCCACATGGCGATCGATCCAATGCCTAAAGATTCCCCCACTTTAAGAACATCCATGCCCCAATCCGACATGTCGTGATATGAATCAAACCCATCCTTACCGACATTCTGCAGGATCATGTCTGTCGTCTTCTTGCCGAATATATCGGCGGCATTGCGCCAGTCGAGATAGAACCGGTACCCCACCCTGTCCGACTCCCAACCAGGGCCTTCGTAGCGGATGTAAGAGGAGTGGTCCGTATGCGCATCCGGCACGCGCAGATAATCGGTATTTTCAAATGTCCCGCCGATGTACTTATTTCCATCCCATTGTCCGCCGACCTTGACGGAGAGTTCCGCCTGTGTCCTTTTGAGATACTCGCGAGGTTTAGCGCCCTCTTTTGCATATCGCAATGTCAGGCTCTTTTTTGATCCAGGCTCTAAATCCAGAAGTACTGCGACCACATCCGGTTCACCATCACCGTTCCGATCAATGGACTGACTCGCTGCCTCGATACCATCGCATATAAAGACGAATGCATTTGGATTGAAATCAGGAGCGTTCGCCCTGATATCATCAATCTCCAGAATCAGGGTTTCATCAAGCCGCATGGCGTCGGATGGATT
>JAZBPW010000172.1:0-40199 GCA_036351795.1 Candidatus Zhuqueibacterota bacterium
GTCCAGGAGTAAAGAACTCGAAAATATGATCGCGCATACAATTCAGTATCTTTTCCGTACACAGGAGTGGGGCGCAATGAATCGTGCGATACTACGCGCCGAGACTCTGGCCTGGGCAATTCGTGCGGTTCAGGAACATCCCCAGATGAAGTATTGGAAGAATTACGAATACGCGCTCGCGTTCGATAACTGGGGCAATTGGGAGATCGAAGACGCATCGCTTTATCATGCCGTCTGGCTCTATTCGCTCATCGGATACGCCGACGCGAAAAATCAGATCCACGATCTTTTCAGCACACCGGAAATGTACTATTACGCGCACTATTTCCTTCATCTCATGTGCCCGGATATGATGATCCCCGATTTCGGCGATGCGCTCTGGCAATATAACTGGACCCGCTTCCTCGTCTATTTTGAAACCGCTGCAAATGTGTACAACGATCCTCAATTGAAATGGGCGGCTTCTGTGATTGGCAATAAATTCATCGATTTCGATAACCAGAAAAATATCGGGCTCGCTTATATGCTGATGGATTGCTACCTCTTTGGTTCCGACAATGTACAGCCGGAATGGCCGACAGCGATGAGCAGCGAGGTAATGGAAGATGTGCAGGGCAAGAAAATTGTACTGCGAAACGGCTGGGATGAAAATGCGACGTACCTGCTTCTGAACTACAGGGATGAGGGAGACGGCGGTTTGATCTTCAGGGACTATTTGCGGGATGCAATACCTGTGGAAGAGGAGAAAATGACGCATGGACATGCCGATGAAAACAGCATCATCCTGCTGATGAATCAGGGGTCTGTATTACTTCATGATGGCGGTTATCGCGATTATATGCCCAGCGGACCTTATGGCGCGTATCGTCAGGACTATTTTCACAATCGATTGTGCGTTAGGGGTGAAAAAATCTTCATGGGGCAGGAACAGGGTGAGTGGAGATACAGTCTGCAGGATCACGCAGCAGTCCCGGGGCAATCGGTACTCGATTTTCTGCATAATGCAGGATCCTATAAGAAGATACGGACGCAGAAGATCGATTTTCTGACCTTTCCGGAGTTCGACTATACCAGAACGCGCCTCATCGACGACAAACTGGGGTATGAGTGGGATCGGATTGTGAACTATGTCAAAGAGCCCGGCATCTTCATTGTATTCGATATCCTCAAGGCGACGAAAGAGGGCTTCCTCACTGCCGCAAATCTGTGGCATACGAGGGAAATTGTCGATCAGGGAGAGCACTGGTACGATACGAAATATGATTCATTGAGGAATCTCGCGTTGAATACAGACACTCATTTGCTGATCTATTTCCCGAAAACGCACTACCGGCTTGAGCAGGTTGAAGCGGAATCGCGGTATTATCAGAAAGAATTCGTGATTTCCCAGACCACGGCACAGCATTTCGAACTGGGTCAGCATATCGGTTTCGTGACAGCCCTCATACCTCACCAATCGTCCGGCGATCCGCGCCAGTGGCTGGACCGGATCAGGTACATCGATTCTAATACATCCGGCGATGGCATGGGGGTGGAAATCGAGTGCAAAGGCGGAACCATTCAACTTGGCGTCAAGAATAACCTGCGTATGGATATGATCCGCGATTATCGCCGGCCGAAATACACCTATGAGTCGGGACGCATTCAGTTCGAGGCTTTCGAATCCAACGGAGATTTTTTCTATCTGAACCGCAACGGAAATAAGCTATCCTATACGGCAGTCAATATTTCGAAAGCAAAATATGGAGATAAGGTTCTGTTCGAACAGATGCCGGCGCAATACGGTCTCCGATTCGACGGTGCAATGGAAGCACCGGGCGTTGGCAAGGCGAGATATTGGCGGGATGAAATTAACCTGAAAAAGTAGATACCCATTCAGAGATGATCATAGAATGAAGACACAGCTCAAAAACAATGATTTGCTCCTCTTTATCGGTGACAGCATCACGGATTGCGGCAGGATGGATATGTTTGCTCCTTTGGGAAATGGTTATGTCCGAATGTTTACGGATATGCTGACCGTGCGTGAACCGGAGAAAAATGTGCAGATCATCAATCGGGGCATCAGTGGTCATACGGTTGAAGATCTAAGAAACCGCTGGCATGAGGATGCGATACTGCACAAGCCGGACTGGTTGTCGGTCAAGATCGGGGTCAATGACCTGCACAGATACTACATGGAGGAAAATTTCGATCATCTTTCTCCCGATGGATTTAACAAGATATATGACAACATCTTGTCCGTGACCCGTGACGCTTTGCCGGAGTGTAAAATAGTCCTGATCGATCCTTTCTATCTGAGCACGGATGATACGACAGATGCATGGCGGACGGAAGTGCTGGACCTGCTTTCCGGCTACATCGACGCGGTCCATGCAATGAGTGAAAAATACGGGACCCGACTGGTGAAGACGCACACCCTCTTTCAGGAGCAATTGAAGAGTCAGCACCCGGACCTTTACTGTGATGAACCCGTACACCCGAATTCCGCCGGACACCTGTTGATCGCCGAGGCGGTTTACGAGGCGTTGTGTAAATAACGATATGGAATCAATCAAATGAAAAAAATGTACATACTTACAATCCTGTTTGTACTAGCAACCATGCCACTTCGCGTTGACGCGCAATCACTCTACCCGGACCAATGGTCGTATCATGAGCAACTGGAAGACAGGCGTGAGGTAATTCTGAGTGCACTGGCAGGACAAACCTGGAAACCGGGCGATGACCATCGCCGTCGCATCTATCTCGGCGTTGTGAAAGTATATACCGGCATTGACCGTGACAATGGGATCCGTTATTTGCGGGACGCGCTGGATGATTCTGTCCATTGGGGATGTTTCAACGTCTATTCCATGATGGATGCCGTACTGCGGCTTGGAAATATGTTACCCCCGGACATTTCTGCAAACGCCCGGAGCAGACTCGCTGAAAATTTCGGCGAAGATAAGGGATTCACAGAGAATCATAAGCTGCAATACCGGACTGCGAGGTATCTGTTTGGCCAGACGTGGCCCGATGGGCCGGTCTTCGCCGATGGCATGACACCGCTTCAGGCCAGGGCGGAAGCAGAGGACTGGATCAGGGACTGGGTCGACCGGACGGTATCGATCGGTATGTACGAGTATGATTCGGTGAACTATCATTCGCTCTACTATCTCTGCATGACGAGCCTGTACGATTTTTCTCGAGACGAGAAGATGAAAACCATGTCCTGGATGATGATGCAGGCCCTTCTCGCCGACTGGGCGCCTGAATACCTGAGCGGAAACTGGGTCGGTTCACACAGCAGGGAAAAATACAATCAGGTGACGCATACACTTCTGAATTGCGGTGTGGCAATACCCTTTGGATATCTCTTTTTCGGGGATTCGAATTTTCACCCTGAGCTGGAAGAGACCTATTACTCGGGACTCGCAGCCGTTCAGGGATTCCGCCCGCTGCCAATGATCGGATCTATTGCCACGGACCGTTCGACACCCTATGTGCATCTGGAAACCAAAGCGCCCAGAAGAGGCATTGGTATCTGTACCAGGGATATACCGGTCTGGAAATACACGTACGTTACAAAACATTTTTCGCTGAGCTCATCTTATGGCGACATTTCAGCCGTTGAAAACCATCGCTGGGACCTCACCTGGGTATCGGAACGCGATGGTTCGACATGTTTTTTCATCAACCCATCAAATTCGGCGCAGCAATTGCTCAGATATTTTGACAGCACACCTGATGAGATCGTTCCGGCGATCGCAAAACAACGGCCTTATTATATCGATCCAAATAAATGGGTCGAGGGCTCACCTTACGAAGAACTCTGTCAGCACGAGAATACGGTGATCGCACTCTACGATATTCCGGAAGATGAGATCAACGGCCATGTCAATGGATTCTTCTCAAAGATAATCGAGCAGCGTGTACAGAAAGAGAACGACTGGATCTTTTGCGCCGCCGATTCCATCTATTTTGCCGTACGCCCGTTCACAGATGGTGCGTGGCATGAAGAGGATGACCATTTTCGTTTGACTTTGAATGACAGAAGAACCGGCGTACTCATGGAGGTTGCGAATAAGTCTGAATATGATTCATTTGCATCATTTCAGCGCCGTATAACAGCGAATTCACTGAAAATCGATCTTAAAAATCTTCACGTGACTTACACGAACTGCAATGGAACAAAACTCGATTTCACTCATAGTGGAAAGAGAAAGGTCGACGGAAAGCAGATGGCATACAAAACCTGGCCGCTATTCGGCGGGCCATTCGTGAACTCGAAAAAGCTGTCCAAAGTGATCGCTGTTCAATATGGCCATGAAAAGGCGATTTTAGACTTCAATGATATGTCCATACGATACGAAACAACTGAAAGTCGAGGGAAATAATGAAAGGTTTCAATGGCTTGGGATTGCATCTGGGAAATCTATCGCGTTTGTCTGACGCGGAAGCACGTTCCATCAGTCCGGAAAATGTGACGGGTGAAAAGGGGAAAGGGGGGATGGCCGTCGACGGGATACAGAGTGAACAAGCAAGAGATTTGGGACAGGGGTGGAAGATATCACCATGCGTCAAGATCAAGGCGGGGGAAACGCACACAATGGCAGATATCTCGGGTCCTGGAGCTATCCAGCAGATGTGGCTGACCCCCTCGGGAAACTGGCGTTACAGCATTTTGCGCATCTACTGGGATGGACAGGAACATCCGTCGGTTGAGTGTCCTGTGGGCGACTTTTTCGCCATGGGCTGGGGCAAGTACGCGCAGCTCTCCTCGCTGGCAGTATGCGTTAATCCGGGGAGCGCTTTCAACTGTTACTGGGAGATGCCGTTCAGGAAAAAGTGCCGGATCACCATGACAAATATCGATGAAGAGGATATGGTGCTTTTTTATCAGGTCAATTACGCGTTGACCGATGTTCCGGAGGATGCCGCATACTTTCACGCACAGTTCCGGCGCACCAATCCACTGCCGTATAAAGAGGTGTATACGATTGTTGATGGTATCCGGGGCCAGGGACACTATGTGGGGACGTACATGGCCTGGGGCGTGAATAATAACGGCTGGTGGGGAGAGGGGGAGATCAAATTTTACATGGATGGCGATGCGAAATTTCCAACGATATGCGGAACCGGCACAGAAGACTATTTCTGCGGTTCTTACAATTTTGAGAACCAGGAGACAAAGCATTATCAGGAGTACACGACACCTTATGCCGGACTCCATCAGGTGATAAGACCGGATGGCGTGTACCAATCGCAAATGCGATTCGGAATGTACCGCTGGCATATTGTTGATCCGGTGCGATTTCAAAAGGATCTCAAGGTGACGATTCAGGCGCTTGGCTGGCGCAGCGGACATCGCTACCTGCCATTGCAGGACGATATCGCCTCTGTCGCGTATTGGTATCAGGCGCTCCCAAGCGCTGCTTTCCCGACGCTGCCGGATAAGGACACGCTTGAAGTGATCTGATCAGAAGAAAGATACAATATCACCGGTTGTAATCGGTAGTTTGAATGAAAATGAATAATGTACAAAAAAACAGGGTCATCGAATGAAACCGAAAGCCAGACTCATTCTACACCGGGAACTCGAAATTGGTCAGATAGATCCGCGAATTTACGGCTCATTTCTGGAACATCTCGGACGTGCTATTTACAATGGCATTTATGAACCGGATCACCAGGAAGCCGATTCTGATGGATTCAGAAAAGATGTGCTCGAGATGGTGAAAGAACTGGACGTTCCAATTGTGAGATATCCGGGAGGCAATTTTGTCTCAGGCTATAACTGGGAGGACGGCGTGGGACCAGTGAAGAGCAGGCCCGTACGCCTTGAGCTCGCATGGAAAAGCATCGAGACGAACCAGTTCGGAATCAATGAATTCATGCGCTGGTGCGAGAAGGTGAACACAGCGCCGCTGATTGCCGTCAATCTGGGAACGCGCGGACCGGATGAGGCGCGTAACTTCGTGGAATATTGCAACCATCCTTCCGGGACATATTGGAGTGATCAACGAATCGGGCATGGTGTAGTGGAGCCCTATCGAATTAAAACCTGGTGCCTCGGCAATGAAATGGACGGTGACTGGCAGATGGGCCACAAGACACCACTGGAATTCGCCCGCATTGCCACGGAGTCAGCCAAGTTGATGAAGTGGGTGGATCCTGACATTGAACTCGTCGCATGCGGCAGTTCAGCGCCACACATTCCTACATTTCCGGAATGGGAGGAGGTCGTGCTCGAGCATACATACGATCACGTCGAGTACATTTCAATGCACACCTATTATGATAATAAAAAAAATGACGCAGCCAATTATCTGGCAAAGTCACTGACCATGGAAGATTATATTCGCTCGGTCATCGCTGCATGTGATTATGTCAAAGCGAAACGTCGAAGCAGAAAAACCATCGACATCTCTTACGACGAATGGAATATCGCCTATCATTCCATTGAATCGGACAAGAAGAATCCACCCTGGCAGTTCGCCCCGCCGTTGCTGGAAGATATTTATAACTTCGAGGACGCGCTACTGGTTGGATGTATGATTATCACGCTGCTCAAACATGCGGACAGGATCAAGATCGCATGTCTGGCGCAGCTGGTGAATGTGATCGCTCCCATCATGACGGAAAACGGAGGACGATGCTGGCGTCAGACCATTTTTTATCCGTTTTATCATGCCTCGAGATATGGTCGTGGTGTGGCGTTGAACGTGAACGTGAAATCAGACGTCTATCACGATGCTGAATATGACGCAGTTCCCTACATTGAAAGCGTCGCTACGATGAATGATGACCAGTCTTGTGTGACGCTGTTTGCCGTGAATCGTCACCTTTCAGTGCCTGTATCTATCGAATGCGATATTCGAGATTTCCAGGATTACAGAGTCGATGAGCATATTGTGATGACGCATGATGACCTGAAGGCGGTCAATAGCGCGGATCGACCGGATACCGTTGTTCCCGATACAAACGGCGATGCCTCAGCCGACCATGGCACATTGTCGGCTAATCTTCCAGCGAAATCATGGAACGTGATACGACTGACACGATAAAAATCATAAACTGGCGTTAAATCTGAATAAATGAGGAATTGTAGAAATCATGAAAAACAGTAAATATCTGGCATTCGATATTGGCGCGGAGAGCGGCAGAGCCATACTGGGCTATCTCGAAGACGGCAAGATATCTCTCAAGGAGATACACCGGTTTCCGAATGGTTTCATGCAGATCCTGGACAACTATCATTGGAACGTTTTTCGATTGTATGAGGCCATGGTGGAGAGCCTCGAAATATGTGTACAACGGGAAAATGTGATCCCCGACGCCATTGGGATCGATACCTGGGGTGTCGATTTTGCGCTGCTCGCCGGAGATGGCAGCATACTGGGCGTACCGTACGCTTATCGGGATCCCCGCACGGACAGTGCCATGGAGGAATTTTTCAAAATTATCTCCAGGGACAGAGTATACGAATTAACAGGCATTCAATTTCTGCAGTTCAATACGTTGTTTCAACTCTACGCGTCAAAACGCGACAAGTCGAGCTGGCTGGAGAGCGCTTCAGACCTGTTGTTCATACCGGATCTGTTCAACTATTTGCTTTCGGGGGAGAAGAAGTCGGAATTCACGTACGCCACCACTTCGCAACTGTACAATCCGGTGAAGGCGGGCTGGGAACCCGAGCTTTTCGATGCCCTCGGCATATCCATGGATTTGATGCAGGACATTGTGGCGCCGGGTACAGTGATCGGTGCACTGACCGATCAACTGAGCAGGAGAACTGGTATGGGCAAGGTTCCTGTATGCGCCGTTTCACTACATGACACAGGATCAGCCATTGCGGCTGTCCCGGCGAAGGGGAAGAACTGGGCGTACATCAGTTCAGGAACCTGGTCTTTGATGGGAATTGAAACCAAATCGCCATTGATCTCGGAGAAGACGCTGAAGTACAACTTGACGAATGAGGGTGGGGTTGAATATACGTTCAGGGTACTGAAAAATATCATGGGCATGTGGCCGATACAGCAGTGCCGCAAGGCATGGTCTGCTGAAAATTACGAATACGCGGACCTGGTTGACATGGGAAAAGCGGCAAAACCATTCCTTTCCATCATCGATCCCGATGCCCATGTCTTTTTGAATCCTGATGACATGCCCGCCGCCATCGCCGGATTCTGTAAAGAGACCGGTCAGCAGATACCAGGGACACACGGTGAATTCGTACGGGTGGTGCTGGAAAGTCTGGCGCTTAAATATCGCTATACGTTCGATCAACTCAATGAAGTGGCGGACGACAAGATAGAAAAGATTTATATCATCGGCGGTGGTATCAAGAATTCGCTTTTGTGCCAGTTTACCGCAAATGCAACCGGTGTCCCGGTGATCGCTGCGCTCGCGGAAGGGACCGCCGTCGGCAATCTGATGGTTCAGGCAATGGCTATGGGTGAAGTGACATCTCTGCAGGAGATCCGTGAGGTAGTCGGCAATTCATTTGAACCGAAGACATACGAACCGGAGGAGACAGACCTCTGGGAATCTGCTTATCAAAGATACCTGAAAATTATAATGAAATAGAGGATTGACATATGGAAGACAAAATCATCAAATCGTATGAGATCGCAGTAGAGCAGTACGCCGGGATCGGAGTCAATGTTGAAGAGGCGCTGACAAAACTGGAGAACACGGCCATTTCGCTTCATTGCTGGCAGGCAGATGATGTGGGCGGTTTCGAGCATGAGGGTGCTGAACTGGGCGGCGGCGGCATTCAGGTGACGGGTAATTATCCCGGAAAGGCGAGGAATCTCGACGAGATGCGGGCCGATTTAAGAAAAGTCTATAGTATGATCCCCGGATCACACAGACTGAACCTGCACGCGATCTATGGGGATTTCGGCGGCACATTCGTGGATCGGGATGCAATCGGTATCGAACAGTTCAAGAGTTGGGTGGATTGGGCGAAAACGATGAATATCGGGCTGGATTTCAATGGATCGTTTTTCAGTCATCCGAAATCGGATGCCGGGTACACACTGGCGAGCAAAGACAAGGGAATCAGAGACTTCTGGATCGAACATGCGAAGAGATGTCGAGAGATCAGCGCATTTATGGGGGAGAGTTTGAACAACCGATGCGTTCATAATATCTGGATACCGGATGGTGAAAAAGACATTACCGTAGACCGGATGACACACCGAAACATTCTGCGGGAAGCACTCGATGAGGTGTTGGCAGAGTCTTATCCAGCATCGCACATGCGGGATGCATTGGAGAGCAAGCTGTTTGGAATCGGCAGCGAGTCGTTTGTCGTGGGTTCTCATGAGTTCTATCTGGGATATGCCGTTGCGAATCAGATGATGCTTTGTATCGATATCGGTCATTTCCACCCGACGGAATCGTGTGCGGACAAGGTGTCCGCGGTATTCCAGTTCGTCGACGAGTTGCTGCTGCACGTCACCAGAGGAGTTCGTTGGGACAGCGATCACATTGTGATATTGAACGATTCGATTCGCGAGCTGATGCAGGAGATCGTCTGGGCGGGTAAGCTGGATAAAGTCTGTGTCGGTTTGGACTTTTTCGATGCCAGCGTCAATCGACTCGGCGCGTATGTTCTTGGCACAAGAGCCGCTCAGAAGGCGCTGTTATTGGCTTTTCTCGATCCGATCACGAAGCTTCGCGAATATGAAGATAAAGGTCAGTTCTTTCAGAGGCTTGCATTGCTGGAAGAGGCCAAGTCCAAACCGTTCGGAGCTGTATATGACTATTACTGCCTGAAGAATGAGGTGCCTGTCGGTGAGCACTATATCGCTGAGATCGAAAAGTATGAAAAAGATGTGCTGAGCAATCGAAATTAATCGTTGGAGGATAATGATGATGTCGAAAAAACTGATATACGCATCGATATTGAGCCTGATTGTATTGAGTTCGATAACAGCATCGGCGGTTGTGGAACCGAAGCGTACACATCTCATACGCCTGAAAGTGGGAGAAGAACAACAGCGTGAACTCAGGGCCATGAAGATCAAATTCGCTACCGGTGTGATCGACAGCTTTGCGATGGTAGTCGTTACAAAGACCGAGCGCGCTCTCCTCGAAGAACGAGGCTACACCTTCGATGATGTGATGCACAGCAAGACCGAAATCGATCTTTACAAGAGAGCGCTATATGGAAAATCGATGAAAATCGACCCGGTCTATCATACCTATGAGGAGATATTGGATGAACTGGCGGAATTGAAAAAGAGATATCCCTCCCTTCTGGACATGAAAAAGATCGGTGTTTCCAGTCAGGAACGCCGTGAAATTCATGCTGTGAAGATATCGGATAATGTGAGCAGTGAAGAGGATGAGCCGGCAATACTGTTCAGCGGTGCCATCCACGGTGATGAGATTGCGGGCACGGAGATCTGCATGGCGTTGATCAATCATCTGCTGACGCATTATGAAGATGATGATGCCGTTCGATCATGGGTGGATAATTATGAAATATGGTTCATCCCGGTGATCAATGTCGAGGGACATTACGTCGTGACGCATAATATCGATCCGCGCTGGCGTAAAAATTTAAGGGACAATAACGGAAATGGTGTGCTGTATGAACCGGAAGACGGAATCGACCTCAACCGGAATTTTGATTTCAACTGGGCGCATGGCGGCAGCAGTGACAGCAACAGCGTTCGGTATCGGGGCGAATTTCCGTTTTCCGAGAAAGAGTGTGCAGCGGTGCGCGATCTGGTGATCGATCAGAAATTTGTGCTCTCGGTGACTTACCACAGCCAGGGTGAGGTGATTTTTTATCCGTGGTCATGGCGCGACCGGAAAGCGCCGGACGACGCGCTGCTCACCAGAATTGCAGAGGGGCTGGCCGGAAGCATCAGGACGATGAAAGGCGACACTACATACCAGGCGCATTATGGGGCGGGCACTGTTGGACAGACCTATCCCTGGATGTACGGAACACAGGGGACATTCGACTTTATTGTTGAAACGGGTAAAGGGCGACATGTGTTTCCAAAAAACGCGTTGTTGAACATCGTAGAAAGCAATCTTCAGGGTGCATTTTATATGCTGGACCAGTTGAAGGGCCCTGGATTGACAGGACATGTCCGTGATGCCGACACAGGAAAACCACTGGTAGCTCAAGTCTGGTTCCCGGACATCGACACAGAGGATGTTGAGAAACGTACATCCGATCCATTGTATGGCCGATACTACCGGCTGCTAAGACCCGGCAAGTATCGCGTCATGTTCAGAAAAGAAGGGTATGCCCAGCAAGTGATAAAAAATGTGACTGTGGATGATGATGGTTGGCTTACTCTGGATGTGAAGTTAAAGAAGAATAAATAAGGAAATCCGAGTCATGAAAGAGATGACGACCCGTCAGCGCTTCCAGGCGCTCATGAATTTTCAACCTTTTGACCGACTACCGGTCGTCGAGTGGGCGCAGTGGTGGGAGGAAACAATCGAGAGATGGTATGGGGAAGGTCTGCCGCCGTCGATAACCGATCGGTACGAGATATGCAAATATCTGGATTTGGATATATTCAAGCAGGACTGGTTCCCCGAGTGTACTGAAGAATGTCCGCAGCCGGCGTATCATGGCGCCTCAATCATGAAGACTGAGAAAGACTATGATGCGCTGAGACCGTATCTTTTTCCCCTTCCCGCTGTCGATAAGAAACAGTGGGCGCTGTGGGCTGAAGAACAGGCGCGTGGTGATATCGTCATCTGGTTCACAGTGGTGGGGTTTTTCTGGTTTCCGCGCACACTTTTTGGAATCGAAGAACATCTGTATGCCTTTTACGATCAGCCGAAATTGATGCATCGCATGAACGAAGACCTGATGCAATGGATCCTCGCCATTATCGATGAGATCAGTGAATTCTGCGCGCCGGATTTCATGACCTTTGCGGAGGATATGAGCTACAATCACGGTCCCATGATTTCCAAAGATCTTTATGATGAATTCATGAAACCGTATTACAGGGAAGTGCTACCGGCGCTGAAAAAGCTTGGCGTGATACCCATTATCGATTCGGACGGAGACATTACAGAGCCGGCAGACTGGTTCGAAGAGGATGGCCTCGAGGGAATCCTGCCATTGGAACGGCAGGCAGGCGTGGATATCGCAAAACTCAGAGAAGATCATCCCGGGATGAAGTTCATTGGACATTTTGACAAGATGACAATGGACAAGGGGGAGGCTGCCATGCGGGCGGAATTTGAAAGACTGCTGCCAACCGTTGCGAAGGGCGGATATCTCGTGGGGTGCGATCATCAGACACCGCCGGGTGTCTCTTTTGAAGACTATAAACTTTTCCTGTCGCTCTTCAGAGAGTACGCCGACAAGGCCGGACAGATGTCCCGGAAATGACCGGCATTCAGCCCCATCCCGGATACTTCAAGAGATCCGGTATCTGATAAGGATAAGATCGTATGTCAAAGAAAATAAACGTCGCCATGCTCGGTTGTGGTGCGGTCGCTGATCTCTATCTTCCGGCGTTCAAATATATTGATCGCGCGGAGATTCTCGCGGTGGCTGATATCGATCAGACGTCTGCGTCTGAAATGGCGCAGAAATATAACGTCCAAAAGGTTTATGACGATGTCGCCGCGGTTGCATCGGATGGTGACATCGACGCAGTGATCCTGGGAACGCCGCCCAATCTGCATGCGTCGCACGCGGAGATGTGCGCATCACAGGGTAAACACATACTTTGTGAAAAACCCATGGCAGCGACGGTTAGGGATTGCCAGCGGATCATAGACGCATGTGAACAGAACGGCGTCCATCTTCAGATGGGACACATGAAGCGGTTCATGCGTGGCAATCAGAAGGTCAAGGCCATCATCGACAGCGGCGCTCTTGGCAAGATCTTCATGGCAGAGTGCCACTGGGATTGCGCTGTGCCGCAGTTGATAGGGACATATCGCGAGCAGACAGTGACCATGGGGGGAAGTTTGCAGGATCATGGTCCGCATGCATTCGATCTGATCCGCTGGTGGATTGGCCAGGATATCATCGAGGTGAGCGCTTCCATTCGGAGCGTACATCCAAAACGTCCAACGGAAGATGCCGCAGCGGTTATTCTGGAGCATGAGAACGGCGTCTTCAGTTACTATCATATGACCCGTATCTCCTATGGCAGGGAACATGCCCAGGATGTCTATCGGATTTACGGCACAGAAGGTACGCTGGTGGTGCGCAATGATCATCATTTCCCAACCATGAGCCTGGAGTCGCCGGAGATAATCCTTTACCGTCCCGGGGATGTCATTCAGCGTTTCGAGACCATTCATGGCTTCAATGTGGACGAAGCCATGGAGTTGAATTTTCCGTTCTACAATCAGTTGATGGCTTTTTGCGAAACGATTGAAGAGAATACATCTCCAAGGGTGACTGGTGAAGATGGGAAACATGTGATCGAAGCGGTTATTGCCGCATATCTGTCTTCGACAGCGAACTGCAAAGTGAGGCTGCCTGTCGAAAAAGATGTCGATCTCACAGCGCTTTTCAAAGAGGTCAAAAAACGTGACAAGGCGCTTTTGACGTATGACTATGAGATTCATGAACCAGCTCCCCAGCCGCCACTGTTTATTCGTGAGGGTTTTGTCGGGTATCGACCTCCCAGAACGAAAGAGATATGGTCTGATGAAGAACATGGGTTAACAGACCGCGTTGAGCTCGTTGGGTTGCAACGGCGGCTGAAGAAAAAGGATTTGGAGAAATGAGATAATGGTAAAAGGTTTCATTCTCATCATCCTTACAGGCTTGCTATGGTGTGCGAATGGTATACTGATCAGCTATGTTGCCAGGAAATCACTGAATTTTTTGGCTGTGATTGGAATCCAGGCTCTTAGCGGCACATTGTTCGTCTGGTTTTTTGTGAGTGACATGCATACATTGTTCGCTTCGCCAGATCCCAGATTGAAACAACTTGTTTTCATTATGGTCTCTTCAGGAATACTCGGAGCAATGGGCATGATGCTGATGCAAAAGGCTATGCGTATCGGACATCATGGTATCGTGTTTACTGTCTCGCAGTCATCGATGATCGTGCCTTTCCTTCTCGGTGTTATCTTCTACGGTCTGCAGATTTTTCAATATCAGCTTGCCGGATTAATTCTGCTTATCTTAAGCGTAGTGGCTTTCGGAATCGGGGATCAGCGGAATGTAGCTGTCAAGAACAATTTATGGCTGCCATTTACTCTGTTTTCCTTCCTTATTTTGGGTGTCCATCAGAGTTTGGCTACATTGCCTTCATACTGGGTGGACTGGACTGATGGGGCAAATCTCCGGGTTGCGTTTATGTCCGCTGGATTTGTCATCGGATATTTTCTGGCTATGGTAATTATGAACAGGTTCCCCGATGGCAACGCACTGCGCTACGGCATCATATCGATGCCGTTCGGTGTGCCAAGCCTAATTCTCTTCTTCAAGGGGATCGATTTAATGGCGGTGCATGACATGGTGGCTTACGCATATCCGGTTGCTGTGGGTACATGTATCATCTCATTTGTAGCCTACAGTCTGTTTTTTCTGAAGGAAAAAACGCCGGCAATCAGTATTGCCGGAGTAGGGCTTGGCGTTGTCGGATTGATAATGATATCAATCAAGTAAGTAATGCGTTAAATGAAATCCTTAACAGAGAGGATATTGATGAAATTTCTGAAATATGCTTTTTATACGCTGTTCGCAATCCAGATGATGACGTCGAACTGTTCTATTTTTCAAAGAGATGAAATCAATATGTACGTCTCGACAGAAGGCGATGACAGCTGGACAGGCAGTCTTTCCACGGCAAACGAAGACCTGACAGACGGACCATTTGCGACATTGGAGAGAGCGGTTGAGGAAATTAAATCGATATGTGAATCAGGCGTGAAAGAAGACAGTCACGTTATCGTCAATGTGCGTGGAGGCAGATATTTCATTAAGAATGGACTCGACTTTGAGAATGTTGGCGCCAATTGCGACAATCAAATTACGTTGCGCGCCTTTCCCGGAGAAGATGTCAAATTGACGGGCGGCGTTGAAATCGATGCGATGAACGATGTCAGGAATCCAGCAATATGGAATCAATTGAATGTCAATGCACGGGATCATGTCAGGCAGGTCGACCTGCGCGCGATGGGCGTCACCGATTACGGGGAAATGGCGCAACGTGGTTCTCCCGGGATGCAGCTGTTTTGCGGTGACAGCAAAATGGATCTTGCGCGCTATCCGAATGAAGGCTGGCTGAGAATTGCCGATGTCCCGCAACATGGCAAAAAGCGATATCACCAAGGTCTGGAAAGGGAGAAAAGATTCAATAATGTTCCGGTGGGCAGGCACTATGGAAAAATTACCTGTGATGACGATCGGCCCGCGGGATGGTCGGCTCAGAATGATGTCTACGTTCATGGTTACTGGACATGGGACTGGAGTGATTCCTATCAAAAAGTCAGGAGTTTCGATAAGTCGGGACATGAGATCACGCTGGAGGAGCCGCATCACCGATACGGCTACACCACCAATCAGAGATTCTATTTCCTCAATATACTGGAAGAGCTGGATTCACCCGGGGAGTGGTATCTGGATCGAAAGCAGGGTGCTTTGTACTGGTGGCCGCCGGAAGATCAGCCGGATAAAGCTTACGTGTCAACGCTCGAAGATCCTTTCCTGGAGATGACAAATTGCAAACATGTCTCTGTCGAAGGATTCACGTTCGAAATGTCGCGCGGCAGTGGTGTGGTGATCAATGGTGGATCAGACAATACCATCGTTGGCTGCACATTCCGTTTTCTGGGTGACAATGCGCTTTTAATCAATGGGGGAGAGAATAACGGTGTGTTGAGTTCCGACTTTCACGATCTGGCGCTCGGCGCAATTGTACTACGAGGCGGGACGCGGAAAACGCTCAGGCCAGCTGGGAATTTCGCGGTCAACAATCATATCCATCACTATGGCCAGTGGCTTCGTACCTGGATGTTGGCGGTGAGTGTGAACGGCGTGGGCAACCGGGTCGCGCACAACCTGATCCACGACGCACCGCATGAGGCAATTTATGTCCGTGGCAATGAGCATGTCCTCGAATATAACGATATTCACAGCATCTGCAAGGAGACGGGTGATGCAGGGGCGATTCATACCGGACGCAACTACACATGGCGCGGAAATATCTATCGCTATAACTATATACACGACATCAAAGGGCCCGGACTCCACGGGGTGGCCGCGATTTACCTGGATGACTTCACATCCGGGTATACCATCTATGGCAATATCTGCTGCAGTGCCGGCAGAGGCACGCTCATCGGAGGCGGCAGGGATAATGTGATAGAAAATAATATCTACATCGGTTGCACACCATCCATTGTCCTGGACGCGCGCGGACTGAGTTGGGCGAGCTACTATTTCGATGGTACTTACACCGTTCTCGAAGACTCGATGCGCGCAATGAACGCGACGGAGCCTCCTTTCAGCGAGAGATATCCGGAATTGCTCACGCTCTATGACGATGAACCAGCCGTTCCCAAAAATAATGTTATTGCACGGAATATCTCTTATCATGGCAGATGGATCGAGTTATACGACTATTTTATGTACGACAATTCGGTGGTCAGGATCAGCGACAATGTCATTGCGGATGAGATCATATGCAAACGAATGGCTGAAGATCCGGGACAGTGGGAGCCATATTATTTGAATCTCGATACTGATGCCGGTTATGTCTACTATAAGTACGGTGATGAAGAAATAATGAAGGCATTCAGCGATAATTTGATCATCGACACGAATCCGGGATTTCTTGATGTTGAGAACAGAGACTTCAGACTTCGCGATGATGCGGCAGCTCATGATAAAGGATTCAAACCGATCCCGTTCGAAAAGATCGGTTTATACGAAGATCAATACAGAAGTGATGTCGTTAAATCATTTCAAACGAAATAATATATCGGGATAAGTTAATGATCAAGAAAACAGCATACGCGATACTCGTTCTGATGTTTATATCGATAGCTGGCTGCGGCGGACCGGTTCTCGAAGAAAACGCGATTTTCATTTCAACCGCAGGGAATGATGCCTGGTCCGGACGGCTACCGGCAGCGAATGGTGACAAGACCGACGGACCATTGAGATCGCTCGTTGCGGCGCGCGATACGATTCGTGACATGAAATCCAAAGGAGAGATGCCGGCGGGTGGTATCACAGTTTACCTGCGCGGAGGATTTTACCTGGTTCACAATACGATCCGTTTGTCTGCTGAAGATTCAGGACGTGAAAGCGCGCCGATTATCTGGCGTGCCTATCCGAATGAAAAAGTGAGCCTGAGCGGAGGGGTACGTATCAACGGCTTCAGTGCGCTGAGTGATGTACGGGCACTTCAAAGAATTGATGCCCGGTACCACGCCAGTATCGTTGAACTCGATATTCGTGAGCTGGGTATCACTGATTACGGCACATTGAAACCAAAAGGATTTTCGTTCCGGCCTCACAAACCCCTCGCCATGGAACTCGTTTTCAAGAACAGAACGATGACACTTGCAAGATATCCTGACGAGGGATGGGTGGTCATTGCATCGGTACCGCAGTCCGGAGCCGAACTCAGGCATGAGGGTAGTTTTATCGAATCCAGGTTCGGCATACCCGTCGGTCGTCATTACGGGAAATTCTGCTATGAAGATGAACGGCCTGGTGAATGGTATCAGGATGATGACATGTGGATGCACGGCTACTGGACCTGGGACTGGGCGGATACGTACGACCGGATTTTAAAGATCGATGCGATAAAAAAAGAGATCCACATTGCAGAACCCTTTCACGGATACGGCTATACGAAGGATCAGCGATACTACTACTTCAACATACTCGAAGAGCTGGATTCGCCGGGTGAATATTATATCGATAGAAAGGCGGGAAAGCTCTATTTCTGGCCGCCTGTAAAAATCGAAAAGGATGATGCCGTGGTCACGATGCTGGAAGAACCGGTCTTTTCCCTGGACGATGTCTCGAATGTGCGGATATGCAGCATGACTTTTGAAAATTCCCGCACAACCGCGATTGAGATTAAAGGCGGGAACGATAACGAAGTCGCCGGCTGTGTCTTTCGTAACCTCGGAAACGTGGCGGTGAATATTGAGGGCGGCACCTCCAATGGTCTGCGCAGTTGCGATCTATACGATCTTGCCGGTGGCGGTATCGAGCTGGGTGGCGGTGACCGGAAAACGCTGGTCCCCGGTGGTAACTATGCGGATAACAATGAGATATATCAATACAGCCGGATATTCCGAACCTACAGCCCGGCGATCAGAGTAGCGGGCGTTGGAAACAGGGTATCTCATAATCACATTCATGACGCCCCTCACGCTGGCATTCTGTTTACCGGCAATGAACATGTACTGGAGTACAATGAAGTCCACGATCTGGCGAAAGAGACCGGTGACGTGGGTGCTTTCTACATCGGTCGTAACTGGACATGCCGGGGGAATGTGGTACGGTATAACTACTTCCATCATCTGCACGGTCCGGGTCTGCATGGCATCAATGCTGTCTATCTCGATGACTTTGCCAGCGGGACGACGGTGTACGGCAATGTGTTCTACGATGTGGATCGCGGTGCATTCATCGGCGGCGGACGCGATAATACCGTGGAGAATAATATCTTTATTGATTGCCAGCCATCTGTGCACCTCGATGCGCGGGGTAAGGGCTGGGCGAGTTTCTTCATTACCGGCAAGTATACCACCATGTACGACAGAATGGATGCCATGAATTTTTCCCAGCCGCCTTACAGCACAAAGTATCCCCGTCTGTTGACGCTCTATGATGACGATCCGGGATATCCGAAGGGGAACAAGGTCATTCGAAATGTGTCGTACAGGGGCAAATGGCTCGATATTTACGGCGGTGTGGACTTCAATGAGCTGATCGTGGAGAACAACCTTGTCGCAGCCTCAGAACCCAGCCAATGGTCGGCTTTGGATAAACATGTGTCTGTGGAAAAAGATTTCATTTATTATAAATTCGGTGTCGACGCTCCGATCGAAGCACTGAAAAATGACAGGAACCGGATCAAGGAGACCGATCCCGGTTTCAGGGATTATGCGAATCGAAATTTTCAGCTTAATAAGGATTCCGATGCATTTGATCTTGGATTTGAAAGAATACCGATCGAAAAGATAGGCATCTACAAGGATGAATACCGAGATAATCATTAATTACATGAGGGAACCGATGAAAAGACTTGTTGTATGTGTTGCAGCGATTGCGTTCTGTTTTTCAATGAGTTGTGCCGATAAAAAAGATGATAAAGAGATTATCATCGGAGCCTCCTTGCTGACGATGCAGGATGATTTCTATATCACGCTGAACCAGGGATTGTACGATGCGGCAGATGCCGTGAAAGAGTATAATGTGAAAGTGATCTCCCGTAACGCGGATTTGAAATTGAACAAGCAGATCGGCGATATCGAAGATTTCATTCAACAGGGGATCGATCTGCTGATCGTGAGTCCGGTGAGCCCCACTGCCATTGGCCCGACCATAGATGAAGCGAACCGGAACGGGATACCCGTGGTGACGGTTGATATCCGTTCCGAGGAGGGGGACGTGAAGACGCATATTATGTCCGACGATGTGGATGCGGGACGCGTCTGCGCGCAATTCATTGCCGATTATCTGGAGGGACAGGGAGAGGTCGGTATTATCACACATCCCACGCTGACGTCCGGTATCAATCGTGTGGTTGGAATAAGGGAAGTGATCGCCAAATATCCCGGTATGTCCATTATCGCAGAACTGAACGCCGAGTCGAGGCGCGAAAAAGCCATGTCCCTCATGGAAGACATGATCATCTCCCATCCGGAGATCGATTTTGTGGTCGGAATAAACGATGTCATGACACTGGGGGCCATGGCATCCATCGAAGGCGCCGGCAAGATGAATGAGATCAAGGCAGTGATGGTTTGCGGTGGTCAGAAGGAGGCCTTCGACCGCTTTAAGGCGAATGATCCCTGTCTCAAGGGTGCGGCGCTCGTCTATCCGTACAAGATCGGTACCAGGGCAATAGAGGTGTCAATCGATATCTTGAACGGTTTGGACACGCCTGAAGAAATCCTGGTGCCGGTGAAGCTTCTCACCAGCGAAAATGTGGTTGAATTGGAACGCGAGTGGAGAAACAAATGAGGCGTGACATCACGAAAGGGATCGCATGCGTGAATTGATCAGCAAATACGGCATTTTGATCGTCCTCGGAGTTATGGTAGCGATCATGTCCTTTTTATCGCCCCGGTTTCTGACGGTATCCAATTTTTTCAATATCAGCCGGCAGATTTCAGTAATGGCCATTGTGGCGGTTGGGATGACGTTTGTGATCCTGAGCGCCGGTATCGATCTGTCAGTCGGCTCAATCGTCGCGCTCACGGGAATCATGGTGAGTTTTTTTATCCAGCGAATGGATCTTCCGATATTCATTGCCGTCTTCGGTGGGCTCGCTGTCGGATTGACCGTAGGGCTCGGTAACGGCATATTGATTGCGAAAGTACGTATCCCTTTTTTCATCGTAACACTTGCGACGATGGTCATTGGAAGAGGGCTCTGTTTCATCATTACCGGCGGTTTCCCGATCTCACAGCTCGGCACGAGTTTTCAGCAGATCGGCCGAGGGTATGTCGGATTCCTGCCAGTTCCGGTGATCATCATGTTTATGATCTACGCCCTTGCCTACCTCATACTGCATCATACGAGTTTCGGACGGTATGTGTACGCCATTGGGGGCAATGAGGAGGCCGCAAAATTGATCGGACTGCCTGTAGATCGCATTAAAATGTTCATCTATGGCATCTGTGGCCTGACGTCCGGTATTGCAGCGCTTATCCTGACGTCGCGGATGAATTCCGGTGATCCGAATATGGGTACGGGCATGGAACTGGATGCCATTGCAGCCGCGGTCATTGGCGGCACAAGTATCACCGGCGGCAAGGGATGGATATGGGGAACGCTGATCGGCGCCTACATCATGGGCATTCTCAACAATGGATTGAATATGCTGGATGTCTCCGCCTATTATCAGATGGCTATCAAGGGATTGGTCATCCTGCTGGCGGTGCAGTTACAGCGCGGAATGGAGACCAAATAACATATGGATTTCGCGCTTCGAATGAGTGGCATCACGCAGACCTTCCCGGGAGTCGTCGCGCTCGATGATGTAGACTTCAGGGTCAGGAGGAACGAAATTCACGCGCTGATCGGTGAGAACGGTGCGGGAAAGTCGACACTCGTCAAGATAATGAGTGGCGTGCTGACCCAGGATGCCGGGATGATTGAATTCAATGGTCAGAGAGTGAGCATGACCAATCCTCAGCAGGCGCAGTGTCTGGGCATCAGTACGATTTTTCAGGATCTGCATCTTTTCCCTGACCTTTCTGTTGCAGAAAATATTCTGATGGGACGTGAACCGAAAATACGCGGCACAATGATCGATTGGCACGAATTGCACCGGAGAGCAGCGGAATTGTTGAATGAAATCGATGTCGATATCGAGACAAAGAAACTCGTTCGACAACTGAGTATCGCGCAGAAGCAGATGGTCATGGTGGCGCGGGCTCTGTCACAGAATGCTTCATTGATCATCATGGATGAACCCACCGCCACGTTGACGTCCGTGGAGATCGAGAATCTCTTCGTTTTGATTCGGAAGTTGAAGGCGAATGGTACGACAGTCGTTTTCATTTCGCATAAACTGGATGAGATTTTCGAGATAACGGACAGGATCACAATACTGCGGGACGGAAAAAATGTAGGTGAGCTGGATACAAACGGCACCAGTATTGATGAGGTCATCCGGTTGATGGTCGGTCGTACGCTCGAGGAGGAATTCCCGGAACGATTTTCAGATATTGGTGCTGAGATTATTTCCGTTATGGATTTGTCAACGCATCAAGGCGTTAAAAAGGTTTTCCTGAACATCCACGCTGGCGAAGTCGTCGGTCTGTTCGGACTCGTCGGCGCGGGGCGGAGTGAAGTGGCACGCGCCATATTCGGTATAGACAGGATCGAGTCCGGCCAAATCAATATGAATGAAGAACCGCTGCGAATCAAGAGCCCCACAGAAGCCATTGCGCAGGGGATCGCGTTTGCCACAGAAGACCGTAAGCACCAGGGACTGGTTCTTGGAATGTCGGTCAAGGAAAATATCACGCTGCCAAACATGAAGTCGATCACGACGTTTAGCTTCATCAGACATCATGCGGAGGATGCTTTGGTCGATGATTATATCGGTCGCCTGAACATCAAAACACCCGGGAAGGACCAGGAGACGCAGAATCTGAGCGGTGGAAATCAACAGAAAGTGGTGATTGCCAGATGGCTCTGCGCCAAACCGAAACTCCTGATTCTGGATGAACCGACGCAGGGCATCGATGTGGGCGCCAAACGCGAGATCTATCTGTTGATCAATGAACTCGTCAGTGATGGAATGGCGATATTGCTCATCTCTTCAGAGCTTCCTGAAATACTCGGAATGAGCGATCGCGTATACGTCATGCATCGAGGGCGTGTCACAGGTGAGTTTGACAAGCCGGGGTTCAATCCCGAGAATATTCTGGCTTGTGCAGCGGGGATTGCGTAATGTACAGGATAATACTAACACTATACAGGAAAACGCAATGAAAAACAATGTTTTTACAGTACTATTACTGGTGTTGCTCCTCATCGGTTGTGGTTCACAAAATCGCGACAAGGCGCATTTAATCGATCATGTTCAAATATACGCGTCACACGATGAATACTGCGCATGGCCTGCAATGATACGTGCGATGAACGGTGACTTGCTTGTCAACTTTTGCATCAATGAAGAGCACCTCGGCCCTGACGGGAAAATTGTGATGATGCGCTCTAAGGATAACGGCAGAACGTGGACAGGACCGGAGACCATGTATGAAACTCCTATAGACGACAGGCATGCCGGTTTGACAGTACTGAAGGATGGTACCATCGTGACACATACCACTTCAACCTTCTGGACACGGGAAAAGTATGCGAATCTGGCGCCCAATTCTTATAATGAGGAGATGATCGCGCGCTGGAGCGACCATGTGGATCAACCCGAATACAAGAGCGCGCAGCCGGCACATGGTCAGGTTGAATTTATCTCCACGGATCATGGACATACCTGGTCCGACACAACGAAGGGCAAAGATTCGATCCATGGCGGATTACAGCTCGACGATGGTTCGCTGCTTGTCGCTTCCTATCGCGGGGATAAAGGAAGCGTCGGCGTGTACACCAAGACGACGCTTGAAGACGACTGGCGGCTGATCGCCACAATCGACAGCCCGACACCGGACAGCCTCAGATTGGGTGAACCGCATATTCTGCAGCTACCATCTGGAAGGATCGTGATGATGATACGGGCGACGGCGATACCTTACAATGACATGGATCCACGATGCTTTCTGCATGGCGCCTATTCGGATGACAATGGTGCGACATGGACAGGTCCCTATGCAACGCCGCTATGGGGGTTCCCGCCGCATCTGCTTCAGTTATCGGACGGCCGGATTTTATGCACATACGGTTACCGGAGACCGCCGTTCGGACAGAGGGCCTGTATAAGTGAAGACGGTGTGACATGGAAGATCGAAAATGAGATCATTTTGAGAGATAACGCCTGTAATCAGGATCTCGGATACCCCGTATCCATTGAGCTCGAGCCGGGGATCGTTTTAAGCGTCTATTATCAGCCGGATCCGGACGACTGTCCGCAGATGATGACGCCTCCGGATCCTGAACGCTCGAGGCCGGATATACTGGGCACGATCTGGCAAATCCCTGAAGCCAAGAATTAGAGGAGAGATACATGACATCCAAAGAACGTTTGCTCGCAGCCATAGAGTGTAAAGTCCCTGACAGACTTCCCGCGACCACCCATCACATAATGGACTATTTCCTGAAGACGTATATGAATGGCATATCCACGCAGGAGTTCTTTGATCATTTTGATCTGGATCCGATCACATGGATCATCGCATACAGACCGGATCCATCGACGAACGACTATTATGATTCGGATCAGGATGTCGGTTTTCTGGAGAGTCGCAGAGTCCTGTCGGATTCATGGCGTATCGTATCGGAAGAGATCACGGATCCCGAATACCGGACAGACCGCTTTACCATTCATACGCCGGGCGGCGATCTCACCATGGTGCTGCAATCGAACGATCAGACAGCATGGGTGTCGGAACATCTTCTCAAGGATAAGAAAGATATCGATCTTATTGAAAAGTATGTCACTTCGCCGCTGTGCGACGTGGATGCTGTCAACAAGACAGCCGAAGAATTCGGTGACCGGGGTCTGGTCCGCGGACATATTCCCTGCTTCGACCTATTTGGACAGCCGGGCTGCTGGCAGGATGCGTGCTGCCTCATCGGGACCGAGCGGATGATCATGGAAGCCTATGATGATCCATCCTGGGTGAAAACATTCTTGTCTATTTTGCAGAAACGGAAACTTGTGTTCATCGAATCACTGAAGGGAGCACGATACGACATACTGGAACTCGGAGGTGGCGACGCGTCCACAACGGTTATTTCACCAAAAATATTCAATGAATTTGTTGCTCCGTTTGATATCGAACTGATACGGGCGGCACACGATGCCGGTCAGCGGATTGCCTATCATACATGTGGTGGCATGATGCCTATTCTGGAAGATATCGCTGCCATGGCGCCTGACGCCATGGAGACTTTCACACCGGCGGATATGGGGGGGGATGTGGATTTGGCAGAGGCGAAGAAACGCATTGGAGACAAGGTATGCATGATCGGTGGTTTTGATCAATATCATTATTTCAAAGGATGCAGTCCCGAAGAAACGAGACAAAAAGTGCGGGAATGCTTTGAATCGGCAGGCGATGGGGGTGGTTACATTATGGCGCCTTCTGATCACTTCTTTGATGCGGATGTTCATTTGATCGAAGCGTTCGCCGATGAAGCGAAAAAATGTAAATATTGATCCTGAAACGAACCGGATATAAATGAGAAAAGTCTATGCGCGATGTGAGTTCAGAAATACTCGATGGGCTGGATTATCTTCCAAGGATAACCGGGACCAGTGATTATAAAATCGGCATCATCGGTGCCGGGCGGATTGCACAGCGGCGACAGATACCGGCGTATCTGCATGCCGGGCTTGATGTTGCCGCCGCGGCAGACATCAGTCCTGAGGCTCTGGATCAGGTGCAAAGCCATTACGGCATCGAGCGACTGTACAACGATTACAATGATCTGCTGGAACAGGAAGATATTGATATCATCGATATCTGCACGAATACGTTTCCAAGGAGAGAAATCACGCTGAAGGCGTTACAGGCAGGGAAGCATGTGTTGAGTGAAAAACCGTTCGCGCGAACAGTCAACGATGCCAAAGAGATCATTGCGATGGCAGAGGCACATGGCGTTCAGCTGGCAATTCACCAACCAACCCGTTGGTATTATCCATGCGCTGTAACCCGGTCGCTTATTGATAAAGGCTTTTTGGGTGACGTCTTTTACATCGAATTGAGATTGCACGGTGATCAGGATACCGCATACTACAACGATCCGGTGACGCGATGGCATGCTGATCTTGAAGACCATGTCTTTGTCGAATGGGGCGCGCACTATTTTGATCTCGTACGATGGTTCGCTTCCGGAGAGACTCCTGATGAAGTTTTTGCGTATGGTACGGACAAAGGGAATGAGAATTTCAAGAGCAAAATGGCCGTGGCGGCAACGGCGAAATTTAAATCTGGAACATGCGCGTCTTTTTCACTGAACCAGGCGACACGTTTTTCCGGTCTGCCGATGGGAGGCATGACGTTTCGCATCGAGGGCACTGAAGGGACAGCCGCGGGAGATATGGTATCGAATCTGAGTTTCTCCTCCCGTAGGGATAACGGAATACACGCGACATTCGATTGGTCGGAGCGGCTTCCCCGTGATGAAGATCCGTACGATTATATGTGGACAGCGTCTATAAGGAACGGACACACCTGGCCTATGGTCGAGCTCATCAACTCGATCAATGAGAACAAACAGGCGATCTGCAGCGGGCGGGATAATCTTTGGACAGTTAAAACCTATCTGGCAGCCATGCGATCGGATCTTGAGAACCGGCCGGTGAAACTGGTGGAAATGGATGACTTCACATAAAGGTATGCATATTGTACCAGGAATCATGAGCTATTCCTATCATCTCTCCTTTCTTGAAGGAAAGATAAATGGCAGGGATTTTATGGAGCGCTCCGACAGACTGGGTATGAAATCAACCGAATGGTGCCATTTTCCCTGTCATGAACCGGGAAAAGTCGATTGGGCACAGGTCAAATTGCTGCATGGCATGGGGGTTGAGAAGAACATTGCCTGTTCGATCTCCGGTTTTGCGCCTTTGCTGTCGTCCGGCCCTGATCGGGATGATATGTTGAAGATGGTTGACACGCAGATCGAAGTATCTCAGGCGATTGGTTCGAACCGTCTTCGGTTTCACGGCATGACTGAAATCGAACTCGGTATCGGACCGCGTCCTGACATCGAAAGGTGTACCGATAATCTGAAGCGCGTCGTGGAAAAGGGTGAGAAGGCGGGGATCGTCATCGCGCTGGAAAACCATATGGATTTCTGTGCCGAATATTTCAGACATTTTTTCAGGAATATCGATTCGCCCTTCCTCAAGATCAATCTGGACACCGGAAACTTTATTCCGCTGGGTGAGGATGTCCTGACATTCACAGAGGAGTTCGCAGACCGGATCATCAGCTGTCATTTCAAGGGTCTGAAATATATCTGGAAAGATTACGGCGCCGTCTTAACCAGTTGTCATCCTGATGAATCGATTGTACCGCTTGTCCCAATACTGAACAGACTGTCTGAATGCCGGCACAAGATTGATCTTCATATCGAGGTTGTGGCGATGGAAAGTGAAAGTGAGGACAGGCTGGTCGCTGAATATGCTAAATATCTAATGAATTACTTATCTATATCACGTGAGGAGAGTGCACATGTTTAAAATGAAAATGATTAAATTGTTAGCGTTCATGATTTTGTTGTTTGTGGCGTACCCCATGTCCGGAATGGATTTGACCGGTGAATGGGAATTGATCAAGGAAAAGAGTACTGAAATTGATCTCTATGGTACGATGTCATTGAAGATTGAGAAGAATAACAATGATGTTCGAATCGTCCGGAAATGGGGAGGCAGTAGATCGTTCTCCGATACACTGGATGTCCGCACAGATGGTGTGGAGACGCTTGTTCCGGTCACGAACCGTGTCTTCCCGACAAATGTGTTTATGGGATTATCCATGCCAGTGGGCAAGGAACGGCGATTGACCGCTGCATGGACGGATGAAAATCAATCACTGATAGTCAAAGAAAAATATGATATACTGGGATCGCAGGGAAAACGCTCCGCGAACGCTGTTCATTCTTTCACACTGTCCGATCATAATGAGCTGCTCAATTATGCAATCAAACGAAGCACGCGTACATCAGGCCCTGGTATACAATTCGTACTGAAGAGAGCGAATGCGAAGAAGGCTTACTACATGAAGCTAGAGGACGACTGGCGCATCGATGGCAAATTGCCGGAACACGCGCTTCTGATCAGTCTCCAGGGAATCGCCAACGCCGCAGGTCCCAATTTGTATTTCATCTATCCTGAAAAATGGGATTTCAGATTCACACCCGATGTATTCGATTTTCTGAAAGACAAACATCATTATACGTTCTCGCATTTGCGGTCTGCCGATGCTGCTGTCAGAACATTCAAGGATCACATGAAAGGCTATGTGGTATGGGATAAAGAGGTGCGGACATCACTCATTGTCGCGTTCACGGTTGCCGGTCTGGAAGATGCCGTTGTTGTGAGCGAGGATCTCATCCCGCTGATGGAGAAGCACGGGTTGAAACCGGTGGAAGATTTCCGCGGAAAGTTTACCGGACAATCCGATCATGAAATATATTCCTGGGCAGTTGACAAATATTGGGATCGTTGCAGCAAAGAATACATTGTGTGGATGGGTGGCGAACACGGCGCAATCATGAAACCCGGCGTGGCCGATTGGGGCATCTACAAAAATGCCTTCTTCAACGATCTGTCGACCAGGGAGAGCGACACCCAGGAGTATCAGCTCGCGAACAAGCTGCTCTCTGAAATGAAGCCGATGTCGTTTGTCTTTGGATGGCATTCCTATAAAAAGGACAAGGAGAGGGATCATGTGAAACTGACGTCGAGTTATGCACTGCGCGTGGAAGGACTACATACGCTGCCCAACATGAGTTTCAGCAGTCAGGTGCCGGCTTCGAAAGGATTTACCTTCGTAAACAATCACAATGTCGAGCCTGGAAAGACATACAAACCGAAAAAGAAGGTCTATATCGCATGCATACAGACCGATTGTCTGGGACTCGGCGCGTGGACACGCCCTGGCCGGGGTGAGATCCCGTACGCATGGGAAGTGACCATGAACTGGTCATGGCTGGCACCGGCAATGATGGAGTATTTTTACTCGCAAGCCACTCCCAATGATTATTTCATCGGGTCTCTTTCCGGTCCGGGATACATGTATCCCAAAGCGATTCCACCACGATATCTGCCAGAGGTCATCGATGTGGCATACGACCTGATGAAGGATCTCGATCTCAATGTCTTCGAGATCATGGATTACTCTGAGGGCGCAACAGTCGAGGGTAACACGGAATTAACCAGAGAAGTGATCGAGGCCTACTACAAAGGTATGCCGGATGCCATCGGTTTTGTGAACGGCTATGCCCCTGCCTATACTTTTTACAAGAAAGACAAGAGACCGCTGATATCATACGATTATTATTTGTCGCCCGAAAGAAAAGAGGCTGATGCGGTTGCGGATCTGCAGGAGCTGGCAGTCATCAACAACACGAGACCCTACTTCCTGCTGATGCATGTCCGGCAGTGGAGTGACATCACCAGAGTCAAGGGTATCCTGGATAAGCTGGGTCCGGATTTCGAGCTCGTGCCTCTGGATATTTTCCTGAAAATGGCAGGAGAGCAACCGACATTCAAAGAGAAAGTGCTGGTAAAATAGATATGTTCAGCGCCAAATGGATATGGAAAGATCAGGAAGATTATCGCCTCTATAATCAGACGGTCGTAGCGCGCAAAGAGATCGCCCTGCGCGACATTCAACAGGCTGTCATGCGCATTACGGCGGACAGCTTTTACAGACTGTATCTCAATGGCGAGTGGGTGAATGACGGGCCATGCCGCGGATGGCCCGAGCATTACTATTATGATGAGCTCGATGTGACATCTTTTCTTCATGCGGGCGTCAATGAGATTCGTATCATCGCCAAATTCTGGGGTACAGGAACCTTTCATCAGATACCGCAACAAGCCGGACTACTGGCTCAACTGGATGTCGAGGATAGTGACGGAATTATTCAGAGCCTGTTCACGGATGGATCGTGGCAGGTCGCTGAAGGGCACCCCTGGCTTCGTCCAACGCCCAAGGTGAGCTCCCAGATGGAGCCTCAGGAATGTGTCGATATGCGGCTTGAAGATTCCATGGCGTTTTCAGATGCAGTGGTTCTTTATGGAGCCCATGACGGACCGTGGAAAGATCTGTCCGCACGCGACGTCGCATTGCTGACAAAGGTACCGTTCAGATTTGCGTCATTCATGGAGTCACATATCGTGAAGCATAAGAATGATGTCAATTTCTGTGTGCCGACGGCGCGGCTGGTGAATCCCGGCATCATCGAAGCGAATCATAATATCGCGAATGGAAGCGGTATGGCAACGATGGTGAGTGTCGGCAAAGCTGTGAAAGTGCGGGTCGAAACGAAAGGGTATCAGGTGTCGCTTGATGGTGAATTCGACTCCAACGGTCAATTCAACATCGAACCCGGTGAGCACCTGTTATTGGCACTGGTGGATGAAGTCGTCGATCACGCGAAGGAAAGAAGTATTCGATTCATTGATCCTCCATCTGATTTGCTGCTGAAAAATCCCCTTGATGTGGATCATGAAAATCCGTGGTGCTGGATAGCATTCCCTGAATACGCGTTCACCATGGATGATATGAGGTGGGGTCAGTGGGGAGTAACACCGGACGGGACTGATCTTATTCGCCCATATCTGGATGAGATCGAAGTTGTCTTAAATGAGGTGTGCGATAGAGAATCTTTTCTCGATGTTCTGGGAGCAAGAGCGCAACTTTATTCCAGTGAAGAAATGTTTGTGAATGATAAGTACTGGCGCTTTGTTTCACGGGAGGTTATCGGGGATGGCGGAAAGTATGTGTTGGATCCTGAGAATTTGATGAATGACACCGCGGATGTTACCACAATATTGCCATGTGCTGAGGGTGATATCGAACTGGTATACGATCTGGGTGAACAGAACTGCGGATATTACGCCTTCGATCTTATCGCTGAAGCGGGCGTGAAAATCGATATCCACGGCGTTGAGTACATCAGAGGGGACGGCGCCATTCAGCATACCAGAGATAACAGAAACGGAATGCGGTACATCACGAGAGAGGGTCTGAATCGATATGTGTCGCATAAAAGAAGATCCGGTCGATACCTGTTCATTACATTCAGGAATGTAAATGCGCCGGTACGCATTAGACATTTTTACCTCATAGAATCGACTTACCCGGTGAACCGTATCGGGCATTTCAGCTGCAGTGATTCGCGTCTGGATCAGATCTGGGCGATATCCGAAAGGACACTGAAACTCTGCATGGAGGATACGTTCACCGATTGTCCGTTGTATGAACAGACACTCTGGGTCGGGGATGCCAGGAATGAGTCCGTGTTCGCCTGTTCTGCATACAATGCAACGGATATTGCAGCGCGCTGCATTCGGCTTGCCGCCCAGTCGCTGGAGAGATATCCCATTGTCGGATGCCAGGTGCCGTCCAGTTGGGATTGTCTGCTTCCTGCCTGGAGCTTTTTGTGGGGAATCTCTGTGTGGGATTACTACTTTTTCACCGGAGATCAAAAATTTCTCGGGGAAATGTGGCCGTATGTTGTCCAAAACCTCGAAGGCGCTGAAAAAATGATCTCAGATGAGGACGGACTTTTCAGCGCACCGCTGTGGAATTTGTTCGACTGGTCGGGTATTGATGATCAACACGCGACGGTGACACATAACAGCATGCTGCTTGCGGGCGCTGTCGATGCCGCACTCAGAATGGCATCTGTTCTCGACAAAAGCGAAGATGCGACATGGTTAAACACCTTGCGCGACAGGCTTCACAGTTCGATCGATGCGATGTGGGATGATGACTCGGCTGCTTATTACGACAGCATCCACGAGGATGGCTCAAAAAGTGCCTCCCGCTCACAGCATACCAGCATCCTGTCTGTGCTATATGACATCGCCGGAAAACAGAATGAATCCGCGGCAGTGAATAATATTTTGAATCCCCCGGAGCGCATGGTAACAATAGGTTCTCCATTTGCCATGATGTACTTTTACGAGGCTTTGGAAAAGATCGGGCAAGCGGACAGAATCGTTCAGTCAATATACGACTGTTATCTGCCAATGCTCGAAGAGGGCGCAACAACGGTATGGGAGATTTTTCCAGAGAGCAGTTACCGGCCCGGGGAATTTCCAACAAGGAGTCACTGTCACGCCTGGTCGTCTGCACCCGTCTACTTTCTGAATCGCATTATCCTGGGAATCAGGCAGATTACTCCCGGTGGTACTGAGTATGAGGTCAGTCCGAGATTGAACGGATTGCAATGGGCACGGGGAGCCGTGGCAACGGCGAATGGTGTTTTGCGTGTATTGTGGCGCCGCAACGGGGACAGGCTGGATATCACCATCTCTGCCCCGCCGAATGTGAGAGCCGATTATGTGGAGAATGACACGCATCAGGGATTGCAGGTTCAAATAAACCATGATATTTTGTACTAAGATGAAAAAAGAACAGACATGGAAGCAAAAGGATTCATTTTCAATATACAGCGTTTTTCCATCCATGACGGACCCGGCATACGCACGACCGCGTTCCTGAAAGGATGCTCGATGCGCTGTTTCTGGTGCCATAATCCGGAAGGTCGAAATCCATATCTTGAACTGCAGTATTTCCCTGCCCGCTGTATCGCATGCGGGGAATGCGTTGCCGCGTGTCCGAACCACGCGCATGAGATGCGGGATGGCGTCCACTATTTTCTCAGGGATAAATGCCGCATGAGTGGGCGATGTGTGGATACGTGTTACGCGCTCGCGCTGGAGCTGTCCGGTAAGGAGATGACGGTTTCTCAAGTCATGGAGGAGATCCTTCGCGATCGCGCCTTTTATGAAAACTCCGGCGGCGGTGTGACCTTATCCGGGGGGGAACCTGTTTTGCATACGGACTTTTCCCTCCAAATCCTGAAGAGATGCCGTGACGAGGGATTTCACACAGCCATCGAAACTTGTGGTCAGTATCAATGGGAGAAACTGCTTCGGCTTATCCCTGTCACAGATATGGTTATGATGGATCTGAAACATATGGACACAGAAAAACACCGTCAGGGTACCGGTCATTACAATGAACTCATTCTGAACAACGCGCGAAGACTTGCTTTGACCGATAAACCAATCATTTTCAGGACGCCGGTGATACCAGGCTTCAATGATACCGAAGCAGAGATTGGCGAGATTGCTGCATTTATCAGAGATCTGTACGAGATCAGGGTGAAATATGGGAAGATGGAGGAAGAGGATGCCGGTATTCGCTACGAACTGCTTCCGTTTCATCAAATGGCTGGTGATAAGTACAGGAGTCTGGATATGGAGTACCGGGCAAAGGACCTGAAACCGCCCGATAAATCCAGAATGGAAGAATTGAAAAATATCCTGATCGCGCACGGCATTTCGAGCGATTGATTTCATCATCTTTACGGAGGTCTGACACATGTCTGATATAAAGTATATCGATTGTTACGCGTCCATCGGCAAATGGGCGGAAAAAGACCGGGACGCGCCATGGACAACCGAACGCATGCTCGCGGATATGGAACGTTGCGGGATACACGGCGCGCTGGTGTACTCTAATTTTGCGAAAGAACTCCAGCCCTCTGTCGGAAATGAACAGGTGCTGGATACATGCAGAAAGAATCCCAGGCTGATCCCGTGCTGGGTGGGGTTGCCTCACCACTGTGGTGATGCTCCTGAGGGAACGCGTTTCGTGGAACGTATGATTGCAGAAGGTGTGAAGGCAGTGAAGCTTTTCCCCAGGATGCATCGGTATCGACTGGATGATGTGACCGTCGGATCTCTGTTGGGATCGATGGAAGAGGCTGGAATACCCATGATCATCGACAGGGCTGAAAACGACCCGGGCGTGGAACAGATCACATGGGATGAACTCGAGATGTTGCTGAACAGATATCCCCGGCTGAATATCATTCTGCATCATGTGAGATGGGAACTCACCCGGCTGCTTCTTCCGCTGGCGCAAAGATACAAGAGACTCCATTTTGAGTTTTCAAATTATCAGGCGAATCGCATCATCGATTTTATGGTAGAGAAAATCGGAGCAGACCAGTTGTTGTTCGGCACGCAGATGATGGACAAGAGCCCCGGCGCTGCGAAAGCATTCGTGGACTACGCCGATATCAGCGATGCGGATCGTAAAAAGATTGCCGGTGGCAACCTGATCCGCTTGTTGAAACTCGAGAACATTCCTGTGGATTACCCACAAAAGGATATCGATGACAAAATCCTGCTCAAAGCCATGAATGCCGAGCCCATCGATGATATGGAGGTGATAGACGCGCACGCGCATCACATGAAAAAAGATCATCATGATAATGTCATTGCGTTCATGCCGAAGTCGGATGCCGCCGGAATAGTCGAAAGAAACAACAGGCTTGGTGTTGATATCACCATTACCAGCTCCTGGACCGGTATCTGGAGTGATTACGTCGAGGGCAATATCATCACCCGTGATGCAATCAGGGAATTCCCTGAGCAGATCATCGGCTACGCTGCACTGGATCCGAGATACGTCGTAGACTGGACGCGCGAACTGAAATTGTGCTACGAAGAGTACGGCATGATGGGGATGAAACCCTATTTCCCACGGAACAAAGTCCCGTATAATGATCCATCATACAAAGAGTGGTATGACTATGGCAACCGGCACCGGCTTTTCGCGTTGATGCATTGGTCTGAAAATTTCGTTGCGGAAATGGAAGATCTGGCGAAGCGGTATCCGAAGATCAACTTCCTCCTTGCACATTCCGGCATGCTCTATGAGACAGCCAGAAATTATGTGGCGCTGGCGAAGCAGTTCAAGAATGTGCATCTGGAAATCACATATACGGCGGTGAAAAACGGTATCATCGAATACATGGTAGATGGTGTTGGCTCTGAAAGAGTGATTTATGGTTCGGACACGGTAATGCGGGATCCGTACCCGCAGTTCGGCTGGGTGGCCTATGCCGATATCAGCGAAGCGGAGAAGAGAAATATTTTCGGTATAAATATGAGGAAGATACTGGACACATGTACAATATAATTTCAAGACGGATTCTATTCTGGGCATCACTGGCTTTATTCCTGGCGAATTGTGACGGCGGTTCGCATCACTATTCAAAAGAAAAGTTCGAATTGGGCCCTGTGGCACCAAAGGAAGACCTTCGAAACATGCTGCGGAAACATATTGTGCGACGCAGTTGTGAGCTTCTGGAGCAGGGGGCAGATCGGAGACTGTCCGCATTCCGTTCCGGTTTGTGGGAGGCATGGCGGGATACGGTGCGTATCAACGTCATGCGCCAACTTGGAGAGATGCCTTACGGCGAAGCTGGTTGTCCGTTGAATATAAGGAAGGTGTCTGACTTTGAACTGCCGCACTGCAGGGTGGAAAATATCCTGTTCGAGTCGTTGAAGGGTTGGGATGTGAACGCGTCTCTGTTCTTACCCCATGAACAGCACTATCCGCCACCGTGGAAAGCCATAGTCGTTCCGGTAGGGCATAGTTCCAAAACGAGGAAAAACTATCAGATCCCGGCGCAGGTATTTGCCAGTCTCGGATATGCCGCGATCATTTTCGACCCGCCCGGGATGGCTGGAGAGAAACAGGGTGGCAACGATCATTTCACGGATGGTGTGCGCGGATATCTCACCGGGCATTCATCAAACCGATACTTCATCATGGATGCGATTCGATGCATCGATTATCTGGAAACGCGCGACGATATCGATGTGAGCGATGGTGTCGGCATGACCGGTGTGAGCGGCGGCGGTTCGACGACGATATACGCCTCCCTGATCGATGAACGCGTGCGAGTGATTGGTCCCGCATGCTGCGCGTTACCTGCTGCCTATCATCCTGTACTGGATGTTTACGCGCCATGCGCGGAGACCATGGCGCCGGAAACTTATTCCAGCGGTTTGGACAAGGTCGATCTTCTGTGCGCATTGATCCCAAGACCGCTGCTCTTCATGTTCGGAGAGAAGGATGAAGTCTTTCAGTCGAAGTGGAGCCACCAGATCGCATCCGATATCAGAAATGGCTATGAGAGTTCTGGTTATGATGCGAATTTTCAGGCCTATGCCGATCCCGGAGGCCATGCATATTCTCTTGACATGGCACTTCGATTCGTGAAATGGATGGATCAGCACATGGATGACGGCATGGCGGGTCGCGACCTGCCTGATGTTGAAGCGCTTGAATACGAATTGCTGGATCCGGAACGGCTGTTCTGTTATCCCCGTCTGGATGGCAATATGTTCAGCCTGAACCGGGAGATTGCGAAGGAGCTTCGAATGAACCGGCATGCGACAGATATTGCTGACGCGATACGCCTTGTCGCTCACATCGATGATTCGATACCTTCACCGCGGGTAGAGAGCGGTAAGGAGTGTCAGGTGTGGGTGCACTATCTCACCGAATTGATGCTCCATCCGGAGAACGATATCATGCTTCCTGCCACGTTCATGTATCCAATGGATGATTCCATGCGCAATGGCGCAGTCCTGTTTTTCGATGACAGGGGGCGTTGGACAGAACTTCGCGGGCAGAGATTTCTGGCGGAAGCGTGCAATTTTCTGAAGCGGGGAGAACAGCTGGCGTCTGTCCTCACTGTGGATTTGCGGGGCTGGGGGGATACTGAATCAGCAGATATGCCGTATGATGTCGCGTCGTGGGCGCATCGGGAGAGATGGGTGTCATTTGTATCCGCTGCGATGGGGGATCACGTACTCGCCATGCGCATTCGCGACGCGCTGTCCGCATTTGCGTATCTTCGCAGTCTGGATAATATCGATAATGACAAAATCGTGGTCGGGGGACATGGGCTCGGCGCTGTCGTGGCGCTGCATGTGGCTGCGCTTCATCAGGACGAGGTCGCCGGGCTATTGTATCTGAATGGTCCTGAGACATTTGAAATGCTGGCGACATCGGATAATTACAACTGGTCGGTAGAAGCATTCCTGCCGCAGGTATTGAAGTACTATGATATACCGGAATTGGTAAAACATTTGTGTATGCCCGTTCTGCTGGTCAATCCGATGGGGCCGATGCGGCAGGTGATACCGGAACATGAGGCGTTGAAAACATATCACGGTGAGTCTGAAAATGTGCGTCTTTTGATTGATGAGCAACCCGATACCGAAATGATCGAATTCCTTCAGACTGTGGTGCTCGATTGACAATGACGTCACGGGAGCGTGTGCGCAGGGCCATCCATTTACAGGGTCCGGACAGGATACCTCACTATCTTCCGGTTGGGGGTGAGAATGATATTCTGTGGGCAGCGCCCTGGACGATTGTGAACGGTCCGCTTGTACCGGACATTCAGCCATGGATGCAGACAGGTCTGATTGAAAAGCGGATCGATGCATGGGGAGTGGTTTGGGATCGTCCCGCCGGACATGAGGATATGGGGCAGGCTAAAGAGTATCCGATCTCAGATATTGAAAAGCAGCATCTTTACACGTTCCCGAAGTTGAACGATCCGGAGCGATATGCGGGCTACCGGAACGCGATCGAAGCCAATGACAGTGCCGGTAATCCCAAATATGTGCTTGGCGTCGCCGGGTTCAGTTCGCTGAATGAGGCAGTGCATAATATTATCGGCCTGCAGACCATGTTTCAAAGTTATTACGAGCATCCTGATGCGCTTAAGGCATTGATCGCCCGATTCGCTGAACAACAACGCGAATCCATTCGACTCATGGCCCGGCTTGGGTGTGATGGTGTCATGTTCTATGATGACTGGGGTCTTCAGGACCGGTTGATGATACGGCCGAATCTGATTGAAGAATTTTTTATACCGCATTACAGAGTGAACTGGGCAGTGGCGCACGAGCTGGATCTTGATGTGTGGCTGCATTCATGCGGATACATCATCGGGCTTTTGCCGCAGTTTATGGATGCCGGTTTGAACGTGGTTCAGATGGACCAGCAGATGAATATGGGGCTGGAGAACCTGGCTCACGTGGCAGGCAGCAGGCTCGCGTTCTGGTGTCCTGCCGATATTCAGAACGTATTGCCGAATGCAGCGGAGGATGCAATTTACGCTTATATCCAAAGCATGATGGATACGCTTGGCAGCAGAAAAGGCGGTCTGGTGAGCATGGCCTATTCGAGTCCAGAGGCCATCGATCTCGATCCTGAAAAAGTCAGGATCATGTGCCAGGCATTCAGAGAACTTGGTATGTATGATTGAGGGACATGATGACGTGGTTTAGATTTCTGATGATCATTTTGATGTCACCGTGCGGCATATTTGCCGCGGATTTTTATGTTGCCGTCAATGGGAGTGATGTAAATCCCGGGACGATGGATGCGCCATTCGCAACACTTGGGCGGGCGCGTGACCATATTCGCAGTCTTGGCGGGACAGATGCCGTGACTGTATGGATCAGGAATGGTACATATGTCCTGGATGAGAGCTTTGTTCTGAAGGAGGCGGATTCCGGCTCAGCCGCGCGTCCCATCGAATACCGCGCCTGGCCAGGAGAAAAAACCCGGCTATCCGGTGGCAACGCTCTTCCAGCAGAGATATTCACACCTGTATCGGATGAAAAGATACTGACGCGTCTGATGCCGCAGGCACGGGAACATGTCGTTCAAGCGGATTTGAAGGCTCAGGGGATCATCGACTATGGTGAGCATCAACAGTATGGACACGCGCTTCCCGTCGTACCGGCTCCCATGGAGTTATTTTTCAACGATACCGTCATGACGCTGGCCCGTTATCCAAATGAGGGCTACATCCTCATGGGGAAAGTTGTCGATACAGGATCGGTACCACGTATCCGGGATTATGAGAACATCCG
This sequence comes from Candidatus Zhuqueibacterota bacterium, assembly GCA_036351795.1. GTDB lineage: Bacteria > Zhuqueibacterota > Zhuqueibacteria > Thermofontimicrobiales > Thiofontviventaceae > JAZBPW01. The sequence continues at coordinate 38,280 of JAZBPW010000172.1, forward strand.
GGGAGGTACATTCGAATACACGGATGAGCGCCATGCCAGATGGGCCGGGCAGGAAGATGTCTGGTTGCAAGGAACTTTCAAATGGGGGTATGCCGATGACAAGATCAGGATCGATTGGATCGATCCTGAAAAAAATCTGGTGAAATTGAGCACGCCGCATATGTACGGGCTGGGTTACGGAGAACCGCATCAGCACTATGTTGCCCTCAATATTCTGGAAGAGCTTGATTCACCCGGAGAGTGGTATGTCGATCGCACGAGCGGCATGCTCTACTTCTGGCCGCCGGCGGATTTGTCGGAAGCCCGGATAACGGTCTCCATGCTGGAATCTCCAATGATCGTCCTGGAGCGTGCATCGCATATCACACTACGCGATTTGATTATTGAGGATACACGCGGTATGGGGATCTATATTGAAGGTGGATCCCATAATCTGATCGAAGGGTGTACATTGCGAAATATCGGCACATCGGCTGTGTTCATGGGACAGGGTGCGAGACAGACTTTTCCCCATATCACACACGATGACTATGATGGTGTGCCGGTGTCACGGGAGATCGGAAACCTGCAGGGCCACATTTACAAGTACACCACATGGGACAGGAAGGCGGGACATCATCATGGCGTGCTGAACTGTCTTATTTACAATACGGGGTGCGGCGGAGTGGTGCTGAGCGGCGGCAGCAAGAAGGACCTGATCGCCGGACATTGTTATGTAGAGAACTGCTCTATCCATGATTATAACCGGAGAAACAAGTTCCTGTGGGCCGGCATCAATATCGATGGCTGCGGTAATCGCATCGCGCACAATGACATATTCAATTCGGAATTCCAGGCGATCTATGTGCATGGAAATGAACATGTCTTCGAATTCAATCTCATCCATCATATTGCAACGAATTCCAACGATACATCGCCCTGGTACATCGGCAGAGATCCGAGTGACCGGGGACATGTGATCCGCTATAATTTCTTCCATCATTGCGGGAATCCCGAACGTAAATGGACCATGGGCATCTATTTTGACGATGCCAGTTGTGAATCAGAGGTCTATGGAAATGTTTTTTATAAAGTGGGATCATATGGGACGATCTACAGCAACGCGGGTCACGATCTGACGATCCGGAATAATATTTTTGTCGCCGGATATGGTCCTGTGCTGCACATAAAATCCATGTGGTATGATTTCGGGCTCGGACTCAGAGATTACTATTTTGGGGAAAACGGCGTATACAGACAGCGACTGCTGGAGCGGATCAACATCAAAGAGCCTCCTTACAGTACTAAATATTCAAAACTTGTGGACTGGATGGATCTCATGCCGGACGGTGAGACATATGTGGGGATGCATCCCCGGCGCAATTTATTCGAAAAGAATCTTGTATATCAATATGGACAAACTTATGTCTGGACCGGAGAGTACGCGCAGTTCGAATTAAAGGATAATTATGTTTCATTGACTGACCCGGGATTCGTGGATATGGACAACTTGAATTTTCAGCTACGGGATGATTCAATAGTCTATGACAAGATACCTGGATTTGCACGAATCCCTTTTGAAAAAATAGGACGTTATCAGGCGGAGTGAACGGGCTGCGTGTCAGACCGGTTCAATAGAGTGGTTACGACATCCACTCTGAGTAAATATAAAATACATCGAATTTTTGTGAAGAGTTCATGATATTCTTTTGGTCTAACTTATAATAAAGGTGAGACATGATGCGTGCGATGCTTCTTCTGTTGATAATGATTTGTTTTCATAGCCCTGTGTCCGGCGTCGACCTGTTCGTCGCTGTAAATGGCAACGATAGTAATCCTGGCACAAAAAAAGCGCCATTCGCGACGCTTGAACGCGCGCGGGATGCAGTCCGGGCGATAAAGTCGAACTCAGGATTGCCCCGCCGAGGGAATAACTGTTCA
>JAZBPW010000173.1:0-5715 GCA_036351795.1 Candidatus Zhuqueibacterota bacterium
AACGCGTCGCGACCCAGCAGGCTGTTCAGCAGCGTCGTCTTGCCGACGCCGGACGAGCCGAGCAGGCAATAGGTCTTTCCCGGTTCAATCATCTCCTGCACTGTTTGGACTCCCCTTTCGACCACAGAACTGAAAGCGAGTATCTTATACTTCTCGTTGAATTGCCTTGTCTGTTCCATCTTCTCCCTGAGCTCGGACTCACTAATGAGATCTGTCTTGCTCAGCGCGATCACAGGCTCGATTCCTCCCTCCTGTGCCATCACCAGATACCGTTCGAGACGTCGAAGATTGAAATTCGCGTCCACGGACTGCATGATCAACGCGACATCGATATTAGCCGCAATGAGTTGATGCGATATCTGTTTGCCTGATGTCTTTCTGCTCAACAGTGTCTTGCGCTTCAACACATCGTGAACAATGGCAAACGTGTCATCATTGTAGTACTGGACAGCGACCCAGTCACCCACGGCCGGGAAATCCAGCGTTGACTGCGTATCAAACATCATTTTTCCGGACAATTCGGCCTGCGCCTCTCCAATCTCTCCGCGTACCAGATAGCTGTTCTTGTCCACCGCCGCAACCCGCGCCGGCGACACATCCGCTATGTGGTGCTGCTCTATCTGATCCGCAAACCATTGATCATATCCCAGTTCTTTCAATTGCATTTGGCTTTCCTCGCTTGTATTGCAACATAATCACCCCGATCACACCCGTCCACCGGTGCCTCAACGCTGTCGTTGGAAAACAGAGGGTGGCGGGTCAGTGTCTGAGCGTAGTGGAAATCGGTAAATCCGGTCATTTTCAGCAACTCGACCTTTTCGGCCGTGGTTCGCCAGTTCGCCGCGGCGGCGAATTCGATGGGATATGGCGTCTTTGGTTTCACCCCATCCAGTTTCGGATGATCCCAGTTCCCAAGCACCACCGCCAGATTGTAGAGCATACCGTATGAACTCTCCTTGGGGACGTCGAGCACAAGCAGCGTGCCACCCGGTACGAGAATCCTGCACGCCTCCCTGAATGCGCTCTCCAGATCCTTGATATAACCGGGCGTGCCGTTGTAAATCAACGTATCCCAGGATTCGTCATTGAAAGATGTCTTCTCGGCCGATTCGGTCAGCACTCTCATACCCCGTTTTCTGGCGATCTCCGCCATCCCTTCCGAGGGTTCTATGCCATCTGTGATTTCGATATGATATTGCTGTCGCAGCAGCATTTCAAACAATCCGCTCCCGCATCCGACAGAGAGCGTCCTGCCCGTATTCTTTAGAAAATACGCGAGCAACGCGAGTTCAGATTCCAGTACGTTACGATTTTCCATGAACCACGCGTCATACTTTTCAGCATGCTCATCAAAGCCATTATTTTTCAAAATTTTACTCCTCACTCTTAAACAATCAGAACCGGCTATCATTGCTCACTATTCACCGAGGAAGCATAAATTATAACTTTTTCAAGCGTAATAATCAAGAAGAAAATGGAAAAAATGTGTTGAAATTGTGCTACGGCTTTCTTATTTTACAGTTCATAGCAGAAAGAGGCGTATAATATGGCACAAGAGCATTTCATACGATTTCTCGAAGAGGCTTCAGCACAGGTAAACGAGACGATTTTCAAGAGCGATGTCATCGAATATCTTCAGCCTGAACACATCAAACAGGGAGTGCTCGCCTATCTCGAGCGGCCCTCCAAGCGTCTGCGCCCTGCTGTTCTTCAGATGGCGTGCGGCTGTGTCGGCGGCGATGTGAGCAAATCTCTTCACGCGGCCGCGGGTGTCGAACTTTTTCACACCTGGACTCTTGTGCATGATGATGTTATCGACAATGATGATCTTCGCCGCGGTGACCAGACCGTACATAAATTGATGGAAGAGCGAGCGCACGCCGATCTGCACATTGGTGAACCACTGGCGAAAAACTATGGCAGGGATATCGCGATCCTCAGCGGCGATGTTCAGCATGGATGGTGCACTGTGCTATTCATCGATTGCGTCCTTCGCGGATCTGTCGAACCCAGAGTCGTGCTGGCGATACTGCGCTACCTTCATACCCATGTATTGAATCTGCTCGTATACGGCGAAGTTCTTGACGTGCAGTTCGGGCTTCAAAAACGGGATATTTCAGGAATCACCGAATCCGAGGTAATCAACATGCTATGGCTCAAGACAGGCGTGCTCTACGAGTTCGCCAGTATGGCCGGCGCAATGATCGGCAAAAACAGCCCGAACATGGAGGATCCGGATATTCAGGCGATGAAAAATTTTACCGGTAACTGCGGTATCGCGTTTCAGCTACAGGATGATATTCTCGGTATCACCGGCGATGAAAAACGGCTGGGGAAGCCTGTCGGTTCGGACATCCGCGAAGGCAAAAAGACGACGGTGCTCTTGCATGCGCTTCAGAATGCATCATCGTCAGAGTTCAGCAAGATCACATCCGTGATCGGACGCAAGGATGCAACTCAGCAGGATATCGAGGATGTGAAGAATCTGCTCATCACACTCAACGGTATCGAATACACCAAATCCCTTGCCCGGGATTACCTCACCAGGGCCGCGCCATACCTGGATCGGTTTCCCGAATCCGAGTATAAAGAGCTGCTGAAGGAATGGGCGGATTACATGATAAACAGAGAGTTTTGAGATGTAATCTTAAAGTCCCGCTCATGGAGTGTAAAGAGAGACTGGTCTTTACAGAGTTGCATCAAAAATCAAGGCTGGATGTCAGCCCAAAAAACCTTTGCTGTCGAGATAGGCCTCACATCGCGTCAATGCGCCGGCGTCGTTGCCATGGCCATCGAACTGAAGCGTCAGAAATGGTGATTGCCCGGCATCTCTTACATAATGTTTGATGTAGGAGTCCGGACCGCATTTGAAGTTGGTGATATAAATCAGATGCAGATCCGGATGATGTCGCATCTGCTTTGACACCTGTAAAATCTTTCGACCGTAATTCCAGAACATATTCTCCGTCACGTCATAAATGTCCACATCATCGCCGGCAAGATAATCATACGGCACGACATTGACGCCGTAATAGTCCCTCAGCTTTGCGGGGATATTGAGATTCATGGTGCCATCGTAGATATTGTAGGGGCGGCCCAGCAGTACAATAGCCTTCTCCCCCTGCTGTTTCAGCGTCTCGAGCACAATGCGCCCCTCATCGAGGAGCTGCTTTTTGAATTCAATCTGCCGTTCGTATCCGGCTTCCACGGCCCGGTCGCTGCGTTTCGCGGACAGTCCGAGATCCCGGCACATCGCTCCGAGACTCATTTTCACCTGTTCCATTCCCTCGGCAAAACGGATATTGGGATTCAATATTTTGTCCCAGTAGCTCTTGAATGCCGGTGTCTGCCTGGCAACGAAGCAGAGTGTCTGTCCCCACGGACAAAGGAATGAATTGGTTTGCTTGAAGTTTGTCTCCGCGTTGATCACGTTCGGCTGAAAGATGTAATCCACCTTTTGTTCCATCAGATTAACGATGTGGCCGTGGGCCACGACAATGGGAAAACAGGGTTCGGCAACGTTGGTCTCCACGCCAGCATTGACGATGCCGCGATTCGTCTCATCCGACAATACGAGATCGATGCCGAGTTCCGAGAAGTATGCCGACCAGAACGGGAACTGATCGTAGAAGTACATGCTTCGGGGATATCCGATGCGGAAGGATCCGTTGGATTTGTCAGTGCTCTCGGCGTACAGGAGCTTCTTTCTTTTTTCGATCAGATCTTCGATCACAGGTGTTCGCTCACGTATAACTGTCTTCCGGTACCGCTCAGAGCATTTATTCCCCCAAAAGGTCTTCCTGCCTTCGACATTGAATTCCTGAATTTCACAGAAGTTGGAGCAGCCCTTGCAGGTAAATGTCCTCAGTCTATAGTCGATCTTCTCCAGATTGAATCCTCTGAAAGTGCTTTGCTGTCCTGAGATTTCAATCTTTTTCTTCGCCAGCAGCGCGGCGCCGATCCCCCCGATCACACCGTTGTAGGGCGGTACGATGATCTCCTTGTTTAAAACCGTTGAAAATGCCCCGGCCACCGAATCGTTATACGCAGTCCCGCCCTGAAAATAGATCACATCACCGATATTTCGTCCGCGAACCACGCGATTGAGATAATTGTACACGATCGAGAAGGCGAGTCCGGCGGTGATATCGCGTTTCGTGGCGCCCTGCTGGAGAAACGGCGTAATGTCTTTCTCCATGAAGACCGTACACCGCTCACCGAGACGCACCGGTTTTGCAGAACTGAGAGCGAGATCGGAAAACTCTTCTTTGATATGGATGCCGAGTTTTTCCGCCTGCTCCTCGAGGAAAGAACCGGTGCCTGCGGCGCATGCCTCATTCATGGTGAAATCCACCACCACTCCGTTCTCGATGGAGATGTACTTCGAGTCCTGACCGCCGATATCGAAGATCGTATCCACCTTTTTCCCGGTTAGTTTTTCACTCACGTTCATGGCGCCTGTTTTGTGCGCTGTAATCTCATCCCGGATGGTGTCTGCACCGATCAGCTCACCGATTAGCTCGCGACCGGATCCGGTAGTTCCCACTCCCGCGATCTCTATCTTGTGCCCGATCTCTTCTGCAATCATTTTGAGTCCGCGGGACACCACCTCGATCGGCCTGCCCTCTGTTTTGGTGTAGATCTCGCTGACGAGGTCTTCGTTTTCATCGATGACAACAAGTTTGGTGGTCACGGAACCGATGTCGATGCCGAGGAAACATCTCACAGCGCCATTTTCAGGAAACTGAAAACTCTTGACGCGATCTCTCAACAGGAGCGTCTTTTCCATGGAAATTGGATCCGATGTCTCGAATTCCTGCCGGATCGTTATCTCATGTCCAACAATCTCGTGAAGCGTAGCAACGCTGATCGCGTCGCTCATATCCTCTTCGCTCAAGGCGCATCCGATCGCCTCCATCCATATCATGTAGCGCGGTACGAAGAAATCATCTTCTTCGAAATCAAACACTTTTTGAACGGCCTGGACGATCCCCTTGTTAACGGCAACGCCTCCGATAAACGCGACAGGAGGAACGATCTCCTTGCCTTTGGTGATCGATCCCTTGAAATTGCGCACCACGGCTTCGCATAATCCTTTGAGGATCTCCTCCGGCTTGTATCCTTTCTGCTGCGCGTGAATCATATCCGACTTTGCGAACACCGAACATCGCCCCGCAATCGTCGCGGATCGTTCCGCCTTGAGCACCACATCACCGACATCTTCAATTTTATAGAGCAGTCTCGTTGCCTGCTGGTCCATGAAGGACCCTGTGCCGGCCGCGCAATCTCCGTTCTTCTCATAATCCTCGATCCCGACCGCCCCGGATGCCAGGTCCGGCACGATCCGGATATATTTTGAGCTATCGCCGCCGATCTCTAGAACTGTCTTCACTTCAGGATGGATGGATCCCACACCCCGTGCGACTGCGACGAATTCGTTGATATACGTCGCGCCGAGAACATCGGCAATGGCTTTCCCGTTCGAACCGGTCACCGCGATATGCGCGGTCCAATTGGAGGGGAAATGAGAAATGATTTTTTCGAATAGTTGGATGAACGCGGCGACAGGTTCGCCTTTGATCCGCTGATATTGCGACAGCATCAGCTGATAGCGGGCGTCGCCAATTTCGATTTTATCATAGTGGCTGAATATGTGTGACGGGATATTTTTCGCCGAGGCGTGTGCAATGATCGCTATTTTTATGCTAACCGATC